>JACNFK010000035.1 GCA_014384675.1 Candidatus Thiopontia autotrophica
TGCGCATAATGTATATTATGTTAAATAATGTCTGATGGTCATAATAATGACTCACCCATCATAAGCCCCCCTTCTTCTATTTGGTATCTTCCTGGCCAGCGGTTGCCAGCCATGTTGTTTGTTCTTAATTCCTATCTTTCTTCTCTTTATCAAGCTGTCCTGATTTTTCTGCCTCATCCAGTCCGCGCTCAATCTCCTCTCGTTCATCAACAGACTCTTTGGATCGATCAACCATCACCGTTGCCTTGTTGTAGGTTTTTGAGTGTTTGGCGACAAAGTTGCGGGGCTTTTTACTCATCAGGGTCAGGATATCTTGTTTTGATTATTTGGTTGAGGCACCAAACCAGAACTCCTCCCCCTTCTCCAGAAACATCTCTGCCGGCATTAGATGGGTACCATCGCAGGAGAAATTGACCTCTACCAGGCCGCTTATAATATTGAAGGTGCCGGTGCGCAGGTAGATGGTATCGTCTGCGCTACGTAATTGTGCGAAGCGATCAAGAATGGGACGAACCATATCAGTGGTAATCTTTGCGTTATCCGGATAGGTGCGGCGTGGATAGGCAAGACAGATTGAGGGATCAAGAATCTCCTGAAGAACGTGTGTATGTTCATCGTAGGGATCTTCCAGTAGCCATAGTGTAGCCCTGGAGCTAGGGAAACGAATTGCCGCCCGAAACACTCCACGCTCTATTACAAGCTCATCCATCAGACTGAGCACATCATCAACGTGTTCATCCATGGGGCCGGGAATAAAATGCTGTTTGAAAAGTTGTTGTCGAATTGCCGGATCACCCTTCAGCTGCTGCCAGGTACATCCCGGGAATATTGCATGTTCATCCTGAGGAAGATGTCTCAGGTCAAAATCCCCCACCAGATATCCTGTGATCTCACCGCTATATGTGATGGGATGGATGGCTGTAATGCATGTTCTGTGCAACATTGGACTTATATACACATCTGTCAGAGTCATGCGATCAAGCTTCCCTTCCAGCAGAGATGAGAGGAGGAATTCGTGCCTTACATCTTTGGCGTCAGCTGCATCATCACTGGTCATGATATTACTATGCAGCTTTGCATCAGTGGTTATTGTATAGAGACGAGTACAGAATGAGAGATCTGCCCATGGCTGAAGCTTCTTGTCCAGCATGCGGTTTATCTTTTTTTTATGATCCCATACAGATGAGCACTGGATCGCAACCCTTTTCATTATGGGTGACAAGTACTCAACCAGATGCTTGCGTCGCGTCGTAATGGTGTCAGCAAGAAATGACTTCATCAGACAGCTCTCCTCCCTAGATATAGTTACCGAGTATAACTGTAGCAGTGAAGAGGGTTTGCTACAAGCGCATCAATGGCGATTGTAATTAGTGGAGACCATAATGTAACTGGGTATCTATCGAATAATCTCGTAACATGGAGTGTATGAATTATTCGGCAGACGCATGCGGAATTGTTCCACAAAGTCTTTCAGAATCAGATCCAGAGGGTCAATAATCTCCGGGTCACCACTTAACTGATAAGGCCCCTTCTCCTCCACTTCACGAATTCCCTGTTCTCTAACATTACCAGCAACTATCCCCGAGAAGGCGCGGCGTAAATTGGCGGCCAACAGATGTGGGTCCTGATCCTTATGGAGATCAAGTTCTGCCATTGATTCATGGGTGGGATGAAACGGTTTCTGAAAGATTGGGTCTATATGCAACTGCCAATTAAAGAAGTATGCGTCACCTGACTCCTTGCGATGAGCAATAACATGATTCACCTCCTGATGAACCTCACGAGCAACTGTCTCTGGATCATTCAAGATAATCTTGAAGCGCTGTTGTGCCTCATACCCCAGGCTCTTGCCGATAAAATTATTAATTCGTTCAAAATAGTCATGGCTCGATGCCGGCCCTGTCATTATTAATGGGAACGGAATATTTTTATTGTCCGGATGAAGAAGTATTCCCAGTAGATACAGAAGCTCCTCTGCACTACCTGGACCACCAGGAAAGAGGACAAAAACATGTCCTATTCTGACAAATGCTTCCAGCCTCTTCTCAATATCCGGTAGTACTACCAGGTTACTAACAATCGGATTTGGAGGCTCTGCAGCAATAATGCCGGGCTCGGTTAGCCCAATATAGCGACCATCCCTGTTTCTCTGTTTGGCATGTCCAAAAGTTGCCCCTTTCATTGGTCCTTTCATGGCGCCGCCACCACATCCAGTGCAGATATTAAGATCACGCAGACCCATCTGGTACCCTACCTCTTTGGTATATGAGTACTCCTCTTCATTGATTGAGTGCCCGCCCCAGCACACCGCAAGACCAGACAGGTCAAGACGGTTGAAGACTGTGGCACGACGCAGGATATGAAAGACTGCATTGCTTATTCCGCTACTCTCATTATTGCTCTGGTCAAAGTAGTTGGAGAGGCGAGTTTCATTTGCAGAATATATGTCACGGGCAACCGAGAATAGATGTTCACGAATACCATTAATCAGCCCCCCGTCAACAAATGCCCTGGTTGGTGCATTGACTAACTCAAACTGAATTCCCCAATCTTGCTTTCTGGGGAAGATGTCGAAATCATGATACTGTTCCAGCACCCGTCTGGAGTCATCAATATCGGTTCCGGTATTCAGGACTGCAAGTGCACAACGACGGAAAAGCTCATGAAGCTCGCCCCTCTCCATGCTGCTATCCAGTATATTTTGTACCTCATGTTGAGATAGCACCCCCAGAGTGCCATCTGGTGAGATAGTGGCATTAATTCGGTCAGCTCTGTTATTGGTTATGTTTACCATTCCAGGATAACCTTGCCGGACTCTCCTGAACGCATCACATCAAACCCCTTCTGGTAATCATCTATCGGAAAGCGATGGGTAATCAGTGGTTGAACATTAAGTCCACTCTCAAGCATTGCTGTCATTTGATACCAGGTGTCGAAAATCTCACGCCCATATATCCCCTTTATCGTAATCATTTTGAAGATCACAAGATTCCAGTCAATACAGGTATTGGATGGCGGGATACCGAGTAGCGCCATCTTGCCACCATGAGCCAGGGTCTTCAGCATCGAGGAGAAGGCATTGGGGCTGCCAGACATCTCCAGACCAACACCAAAACCATTATTTATATTGAGTGAGCTCATCACATCATCAATAGATTCATCCTCAATATTCACAGTACGTATATCAGGATCAACCTCTGCAGCCAGTCCAAGCCGGTATGGATTAATGTCGGTCAGGACAACATTGCGTGCCCCTGCATGGAGGCAGATTGCCGCTCCCATAATGCCGATAGGTCCGGCACCGGTAACCAGCACATCCTCACCAACAACAGGAAATGAGAGTGCGGTATGGACCGCATTTCCCAGCGGGTCAAGGATGGATGCAATTTCATCAGATACGGCATCTGAGAGAGGGAAAAGGTTCTCGGCAGGTATTGACAGTAGCTCTGCAAATGCCCCCTCACGATTCACCCCAATACCCCTGGTATTTGGACAGAGGTGACGTCTTCCAGTAAGGCACTGGCGACATTTTCCACAGGTTATATGCCCCTCACCAGAGACCCTGTCTCCTGGTTTAAACCCCCTGACTTCGCTGCCAGTTGCCTCAATAACACCGGCAAACTCGTGGCCCACGGTCATCGGCACAGGAATGGTTTTTTGCGCCCACTCATCCCAGTTGTAGATATGAATGTCGGTCCCACAGATAGCGCTCTTTGTGATCCTCACCAAGGCATCATTAGGGCCAATTTCTGGCTCAGCAACCTCCTCCATCCAGATGCCCTGCCTGGCATGGCTCTTGACTAATGCCTTCACTGGATAACTCCCAATTTGCGCCCCACCCTGGTGAAGGCATCAATTGCCCTGTCCAACTGTTCTGTAGTGTGAGCTGCGGTCATCTGGGTTCTGATACGAGCCTGCCCATGTGGAACCACAGGGAAGGAGAAGCCAACCACATAAACCCCCTCATCAAGCAACAGGTCAGCCATCTGACCAGCAAGTTTTGCATCTCCTATCATTACCGGAATAATTGGATGCCTGCCCGGGACCAGGCTAAATCCTGCCTGCTCCATCCCTTTACGGAAGTGACGACTATTTTCAATTAGCTGTTCACGCAGTGAGTTACCAGACTCCAGAAGATCCAACACCTTCAGTGAGGTTGCGGCGATAACCGGTGCCAGAGTATTGGAGAAGAGGTATGGGCGAGAACGTTGTCGAAGCCACTCTATAATCTCTTTTCGACCCGAGGTGTAACCTCCGGAAGCCCCACCCATTGCCTTGCCCAGGGTGCCGGTAATAATATCCACTCTTCCCATAACACCACACAGCTCGGGGGTCCCTTTGCCATGGTCACCTACAAATCCAACTGCATGGGAGTCATCAACCATAACCAAGGCATTATATTTGTCGGCAAGATCACATATCTTTTCAAGTTTGGCTATTGAGCCATCCATGGAGAAGACGCCATCGGTAGCAATTAGGCGGTAGCGTGAAGATTGCGCCTCCTTTAGCTTCTCCTCAAGATCATCCATGTCACTATTCAGGTAGCGAAGACGTTTAGCCTTACAGAGGCGGACCCCATCAATAATGCTGGCATGGTTAAGTTGATCACTGATGATTGCATCCTCAGCACCAAGAATAGTCTCAAACAACCCTGTATTGGCATCAAAACATGAGGAGTAGAGAATCGTATCGTCTGTCTCCAAAAACTCACTGATACGCTGCTCCAGCTGCTTGTGAACTTTCTGGGTGCCAACGATAAAACGGACAGAGGCCATACCGTAACCCTTATCTTCAAGTGCCTGTTGAGCACTCTCTATCAGGGTGTGATGGTTGGCCAACCCCAGGTAGTTGTTGGCGCAGAGGTTAATTACCTCCTTGCCATCTTCAATTTTTATAACGGCCTGTTGTGGTGAGGTGACCACCCTCTCACTTTTATAGAGCCCCTCTTCATGTAGTTCTTGGGTCTGTTTTGCAAGATGGTCAAGCAGAGATCCGGACATAGTAATTCTCTTGTTTTTATTCTTTTATAAACTTGTTTTAGGGGGCTGTAGAACTTAATTTTTATTTTTCCACCCTCTTCGTTAAATAGTACCCACTATTCTCCTTAAACGGTGAAAAAATCTCTCTCAAACCAGTTTTCTCTCGCTACGGTGACCTGAATCAGACAGGCTTCTAGAGTATCCCTACCAGCGATGAATCACAAGCCTGCATCAACAGGTACGGTATCATATGCAGATGGCAAATTTTGTTGACGATCTCCTGAGGATTGACAGGAAACATCTCTGGCACCCCTATACATCCATGACAGATCCATTGGCAGTCTATCCTGTGCGCTCTGCCAGAGGAGCAGTCTTGACTCTGGAGGATGGCACAAGACTGATTGATGGAATGTCATCATGGTGGTCGGCAATTCATGGATACAATGTGCCGGAGATTAATGCTGCCATGGAGCAGCAGATTGGAGAGTTTTCCCACGTAATGTTTGGAGGGCTAACCCACAGACCTGCAGTTGGAGTTGCAGAACGACTGTTGGATATTACCCCCTCCTCTCTTAACCATGTTTTTTTATCTGACTCCGGCTCAATCGCGGTAGAGGTTGCATTGAAGATGGCAGTTCAGTACTGGATTGCTGATGGCAAACCTGAAAAAAGCAAGATGGCTGTGCTACGTGGTGGTTATCACGGCGACACATTTGCAACCATGGCGCTGGCTGATCCTGAAAATGGTATGCATGTACTGTTTAACGATCATCTTGCGCACCATTTTTTTATTCCAAGGCCTGCTTGCAAATTTGGCCAGCAGTGGGATCCATCCACCATGGAACCACTACAGCAGCTTCTGGATAAGAGCCATGACGGCATTGCTGCTCTGGTGCTGGAACCGGTCGTACAGGGTGCTGGCGGAATCTATTTTTACCACCCCAATTTTCTGCAGGAGGCGCGGAAGCTTTGTGATAGATACAATGTTTTGTTGATTGCAGATGAGGTAGCCACAGGTTTCGGAAGAACCGGAGAGCTCTTCGGCTGTAACCATGCCAATATTTCTCCAGATATACTCTGTGTTGGCAAAGCTCTTACTGGTGGAGCAGTGACATTGGCTGCAACAGTTACCACCACCACAGTTGCAGAGACAATATCATCATATGGCGATGGGGCTCTAATGCATGGCCCAACCTTTATGGGGAATCCTCTAGCCTGCAGTGCGGCCAATGCAAGTATTGATCTCCTGTTGTCATCACCATGGAGGCAACGTGTTCATGGTATAGAGGATGGATTAAGCAGAGGGTTGGCCCCCTGTAGAGAGTTTGATTCAGTCAGGGATCTGCGCGTGTTGGGGGCTATTGGGGTAGTAGAGATGGTACACCCTGTTGATCTCGCAACAATAGAGCCAATGTTTGTTGAGCACGGGGTATGGGTACGACCATTCGGACGACTTATATATCTGATGCCGCCATTTATTATCAGTGATGATGAGCTGGAGCAGTTAACCAGTGCAGTAGTTAAGGTAGTAGCCTCTCTATCCTGTTAAGCACAGTCACCGGGGATGGAAGTGCCTCTCCAGCCGTGCCGGTAACGATTTCGCTACTATAATTAAGGAGACGTACATTAGTAGCGTGCCACTTCCCACCCCTGTAGAGCCGCCCCTTTGCGGCCCGTACAATTTTGCCAGCAAGCAGTTTAAATCTGTTTTGATCAGTGGCCTCACCCCACCTGAATAGACCATCGGCAACGTAGGCATAATCATCCAAAGACGCCACTACAGAACTATTTTCGCCTCTGAGCCGTAATAATTTCTTGTCATCTCCACTCCAGTAGTTGGTGCTTAGAGTGTCTGCCAGTTGATCCCCAATCTCCCGGTACTCAGCATCTGCTATTTCACCGTTTCGCAGCAACTCGGAAAGAGCTGAGAGTAGCAGTCCATTCCATCCAGATAGCACCTTGTGGTCTCTCGGCAGAGTGCGTTCAAGACGGGCCCTCTGCAGTTTTTTTCTAATGCTCAGAATATCCTCCAACTCTCGCCTGGTGGCTTTGTTGGTATCTGGCATAAAGAGATGAACATCCCCGTCAAGCATGGTGCTATGTGGGTACCACATGGTATCAAACAGAGATTTCTCACCATCATCCAGAAGTTGCTCCAGCTCATCTCTGTCCCAGAGATAGTAACCACCCTCTTGGCCATTGCCATCAACGGCGGATAGACTGGAGATGAATATGCCATCACTGTTTCGCATCTGTTTTACCATAAAATCGATAGTCTCTAGCCCCACAGCCAGGTAGTCTGCCCTATGAAATATTTTTCCGGCACGCAGATATAGTTGTGCCAGCTGTGCATTGTCATAGAGCATCTTCTCGAAATGGGGAATGTTCCAGTCAGGATCAATTGTGTAGCGAAAGAATCCTCCCCCAACTGCATCACGGAGCCCGAGTGTTGCCATACTGTCCAGGGTAACTATCAGATGTTCTTTTAGCAGACTGTTGTCCGATTTTATGTATAGAGATAGCTCTTCCATAAGATGTGGCGTCTCTGGGAACTTGCTCTCCCCACCAAACCCTCCAGAGAGCATGTCAGCATCATCAAGAAGCATCTCGGCTGACGCCTCCATACCATTACTATTTACATTAGAATAACTTGATAGTACATTGTATTTATTGAGATCTTTAATAACGCTTTTTGCTAACGCCCTTAACTCTCCAGGATTGTTATGCCACCTCTTTTCAAGACGCAATAGCAGCTGTTCAAGACGGTCAGGAGGGAGGTAGACAAACCCAAGTAGAGGGGTTCCATCAGGAAGAAGGATGACCTGAAGAGGCCATCCTGCACTGCCGGTTGTTTTCCGGACAAAATCGATCAGGTCTCGATCAACCACAGGGCTAAGTTCGCGATCAATTTTGACCGAGACAAATGAGCGGTTAAGGATTCTGGAGATTTTATGGTTCTTGAAACTCTCTCGCTGCATCACATGACACCAGTGGCAAGAGAAATATCCACTGGAGAGAAAAATCAGTTTGCTGTTCTCATCTGCATGACGGAGGGTTCCCCTCTCCCATGTTCTCCACCCAACCGGATCATCTGCATGCATCTGCAGATATGGCGATGGTGAGTCGGCCAGTGGTGATATCTGCTCCGCAGGTATCGGTACGGAGGCGAAAGAGAGAGGGCTACTGAAAAGCAGCAGTAGCCCTCTATAGATTATGTTGCGAAGAGAATACAACCCCAACTCTTAGATTAGTTGTAGCCCAAGAATCCCTTCCATCTTCTCCGCAGTCTCTGACTTTCCTGTCCTGCTATCTCCTACCAGAGCGACCGTTATACTGACCTCGTCAAGGCTTCCGCCGGAGCGTTCACGCTTCTCAACAGCTAGCTCCTTGATATGGTCGATCAGATCCTCAGCCAGGCGGGTTGGAGCCAGCTGCTCCACCTCGTCACGATCGTGGTAGCCACAACGCTGCAGATCATCATCACTATTCTCGCTATATACACCAGCCATCAACTGACTAAAGGCAACACCAAGATGTAGCTCCTTTTTATCAACCAGCTCTTTGGCAGCAGAGATGAAATGTGCCTCATTACTAAGGTACTGTTCATATAGATCAGGATGGAGAGGAGTATCGTTCTCGTCACGTAAAAGAGGGAAAGGGTTGGCCCAGTAGCTACTCTCTTTTGATCCACGATGAGTATGGGTGCTTCCGGCAGCGACGCGTTCACCAAGACGGAAGTGGTCAATTGCATCGGTGACAGACATGTTTGCATCAATGGTAGATACCCCCTTCTCTATCAAATCAAAGTTATTCATGTAGAGCAGCATATCCAGTGGATCGCCATTCATCACCTCAATATCCTCAGTGACAGGAACAATTTGTCTGGCATTTGATCCAGTATCCTTGTTGTACCCAACCTCTCTACCAATCATCAGTAGTTTTGCCTGCTCGCTAAAACCGTCCAGACATGCAAATGCCCCGGTTTCTGTGCCAAAGAATATTGGCCTGGTTTGATTGTCATCCCCTTTCTGCAGAGAGATACGGCCCATATCATCAGCCTTGATAAGCATCTCACCAATATAGGGCTGATTCTCTTCGTCAAAATGGACCATATAGCGGGTACAACCACAATGTAGTGGAAGCTCTCCCTTTTGGATGGCAAGCACATTATGCAGAGTCAATATCGGCTTTTTGCAGTAACCAAAATATTTAAGCTCATCACGATTCGGAACAAGCCCAACCAGTATCTGGTTCTCTTCATCCCAAAAATATCCAAGATCATTCGGCTCGGCATTGGGGTCACCAAAGATAAAGACCCCATCTGGACGGCGATTTTCCTTGATATCACTAATACTGGCAAATGGAAACAGATTGAGGAGCCCAGGCTCCATCTCAACACTGCCACGTGACTTATGCAGATAAGCAACTATCAACCATGCTCCAACCTGGAGAGGAACTGATACCCAATCGTCAGGATTGAACTGATCCATTTTGAGAGGATTATGATCCAGCTCATAGAATGGCTCTGCGCGCTTGTTTGATGGCGTAGAATAATCTACACCAGTACGAATATCTGCAGCAATGGTAAGGGGCACATGTGATAGCGGCACATAATCTGCAGGCAGATTGAAGTAGTGTCCGGAGATCTCTCCCGCAGTGACATTTGGTGAAGCATCAAGACCATGACTTCTGCGAACACCATGTTCCATACCAACTTTGCGAAGCAGACGTCTTCTGGTCTGCAATATCAAATCAGAGAGAGTGGTTGCTTTCTCTGTCACCTTGTCCTTGACGGAATCAGGGGTTTCGAGTCCTGTAGAGATGACATCATTCTGCAATCTGACCAGGCGCGAATAACTGCTGGAACGAAAATGGTGGAATGCTCCATCGATGAAACGAACCAGGTTACGGGAACGCTCCATATCATTCTCGGCAATCTCTTCCTGGTCGAGAACCTGCAGAATATCGCGGGCACAAACACCCTTGATGAAATCGATCTTGTGTGTTGCTTCGTTGTGTTGACGCTCATCCCTGTGGTCGAGGTTGTCAATAAATTCGTTTTTGTAAGTTTTGAGGAATCGTGAAAAAGGGAGGCTCTTTACAAGCTGCTCCGGGGTGTTACATCCTTCACGAATTTCTAGAATCTGCTCCATTTGATCCATCCGATGCCAAAAAAGGAGCTGAATTCTACCACAAATTCAACTCAAGCTCCTCCATCGTTGAAGCTAGGAGCCTCTTTCATGGGAGAAATTGATTCATGTATGGACAACAGTGCAGGGACAAAAAGCAGAACCAGGAATGTAGAGACGGCCAATCCGAATGATATCGATATCGCCATGGGGATCAGGTATTGTGCCTGCAAGGAACGCTCAAACAGGAGCGGTAACAGTCCAGCAATTGTAGTGAGTGAGGTGAGTAATACAGCCCTGAGGCGTGCTCCTGCTGCTTGAACAATAGCCTCTCTAACCTCTATTCCCTGAGCGCGTAGTTTGCGGAAGAATGTAAGGAGAATAATTGAATCATTTACCACGATACCAGAGAGCGCAAATAGACCAAACAGCGAGAGTAGCGTGATATCCATCCCCATAATCCAGTGCCCAAGGAAGGAGCCAATCACTCCAAACGGGATGGCGGCCATCACTACCAGAGGCCAGCCGTAGGAGGAGAACACCCACGCCAGAACGATATAGATCAATAATAGCGCCAGAGCCCCGCCCTGAACCATATCTCCCATAGTCTCCCGCTCATCTGCATTTTTGCCCTCAAAACTATATTGCACCGGATATTTCTGGGTAATTTCTGGCAATACTGTCTCCTCTAACTGCTTTATAAGGTCTGATACATTCTGATTGTCTGTATCAACGTCTGCCATAACGTTTACAGCCATCACTCCATCACTGTGACGAATTACCTCAAAGCCTCGACGCGGCTGAAATTCAACCAGATTAACCAGAGGTATCGCCTCACCACCAGCCGCCATGAACATGAAACTATGGAGAGAAGAGATTCTTCTGCGCTCCTCATCTGGCAACAACACCCTCACCTCGAGCTCTTCATCTCCCTCGTTATATATCTGTATCCGTTTTCCATCAAATGCGGCATGCAGCTGACTACTTATCTCCTGCAGGGAGATCCCTCGTTGCTGCCCCTCTGCACTGAGTGAGAAGATCATCTGCTCCTTGCCATAAGGCATATCGTCCTCAACCGATAGAACCCCTTCTGTTGAGCGTAATACATCCATTATTTCATTGGAGGCAGATTTGATCTGGTCCATATTTTCCCCACGTCCGGTTAGACGAATCTCTACATCTTTTCCAGCTGGCCCATGTTTGCGTTTCTCTATGGTAAGGGTCTCGAGACCAGCGGCCTCTGGGGTCATTTTTTTCCATTGAGAGATGAATTCCCGCACCCTCAGGGTTCTATTTTCTGCAGGAATCAACTCTATAATCATTGAACCGAATTGGTCCCCGACCCTTCTGGTTCCTGCCCCTCTGGAACCAGACACTCCTCTGCGTGACTCAACTGCTGCTATAAGATCCCCGCCCAACTCTGACTCTGTCTGATATAGAGAGTGCTCCAGCTTCTTCATATATTCATCAACCGTGCTTTTTGGAGTTCCAGAGACAAAATCCACATTGGCGTAAAAGAGGTTCCCTTCGGGAGATGGGAAAAAACTGAAGGAGAGGCGTCCTCCGGCAACCAGCCCCAGAGTCAGTATAAGTAGAGCAATAGTTGAACTTATTACAATGCCACGATGGTAAAGTGCCCAGCGAACCAGTGGTTGAAAACGGTTCTCTCTAAAGGAGTTGAAGGTGTTATCAATCCTCTTGCGGATCTTGCTGGTTTTGTGATGGTGAGCCCTGGAAAATGTATGTTGAAGGTGGCCCGGTAACACCATAAAACACTCAATCAGTGACGCTATCAGTACACATACAATAATAATTGGGATATCTATAAGTATCTTGCCCATCTGCCCCCCAATCAACAGAAGAGGTAGAAATGCTGCAATGGTGGTGAGTGAGGAAGAGAGCACTGGATAGAACATGCGCCTGGCACCGCCTTCAGCTGCATGAACTGCCCCTTCGCCTCTCTGGTAATGGGCAAGTGCATCCTCGCCTACCACAATTGCATCATCAACTATTATTCCCAGAGCCATAATCAGGGCAAAAAGGCTAACCATATTGATTGAGCCGCCGATAGCGTAGAGTATTGCCAGGGTCGCCAGAAATGATGTGGGGATTCCAACGGCAACCCAGAATGCAACTCGTCCATTCAGGAAGAGAAAGAGGATTCCTATAACCAGTATGAGGCCACCAGCTCCGTTATGGATTAAGAGCGTCAACCGCTCTTTAATCATGCTCCAGCTCTCATCAAAGCGGTGAACCTCCACTCCAGGGGGCAAAGTTGTGGTAGCCAGCTCATCCATCCATGCAATCATGATCTCTGCCGACTCCAGAGAGTCTGCATGCTCTGCACGCATTAATCTCATCTCTATGGCAGGTACCCCGTGGAAAAAAGTACTGGTCTCGTTTCTCTGTTCTCTATGAGTTATGTCGGCAATTGAGCCGAGTGAGACCTGTCTTCCATCTGCCCCTTTCTGGAATACAAGTGATGAAAATTGCTGTTCACCGCGCAGCTGCCCCGGAGTTCTAAGTTGTCTGCTGTTGTCATCTTCCCCAACCTGACCAGCCGGATCATTTCTGCTCATCTGTCTGATCTGCTCTCCAATTTGCTCATGGGAGGCTCCAAGATCTACAGCAATATCCATTGGGATCTGTATGGCAATCTCCGTATCCGGAAGGCCATTTATGTATATTTTCGCAATTCCTCTGCGCAATAACTCTCTTTCGTACTCACGAATAAGTGAGCGAATTTCATCAACTCCTTCGGTTGAGGAGATTACTACCCTGGCAATAGGGTCATGACGAACTTTTCTGTATATTTTTGGGGTCTCAGCATCAACCGGAAGAGAACGGACACTATTAACAGACTCTTTTACCCGTTCTGTGGCCCACTGCATATCACTGGTATCATCAAATTCCAGAGATATTGAGGAGACCCCCTCTGCACTGGTGGAGGTCATCAGATTAACCCCATCAACCTGTCGCAGCTCCTGTTCAAGCGGTGTGGTTATTGAGGCGGCAACATCCTCTGTAGATGCACCTGGCCAGGAGACGCGGACCTTAACAATCTCTACAGAAAAACTTGGAAAGAACTGTCGGTTCATATGGGTAACTCCCCATATTCCAGCCAGTATCATGATCAACATGAGAAGATTTGCCGCAACCTTGTGGCGAGCAAAACGACCAATGAGATCGTTATTCATATCGAACCTTGATTCCCTTCATTGCCTCTGGAAGATGGGTAGTTACAATCCTGTCACCCATTCTCAGATTGGCGCCACTAACCACAATTGTTGACTCGTTACCTGTTACATCCAATGGGGATCCCCATCCCAGATTATTAACCTTGATCGGTTCCAGTCTTCCGTCCGCATCAATACGATATATTCTACTGTTTTCATAAAGTGCCTCATACGGGATAACAATAGTGTCAGTAACAGCAGGAAGTGTTACCGATAGCTCCAGCGCACGACCAGGTAGAGGGTGAATTTCTGACTCAATAATTTCAAATACCCCTTCAACTCCACCAACAGCATCTACCCTGTCCGCAATCAGTCTGGTTAAAACTGCCTTGATGGGGCTGTTGTCTACGGTGCCGTTCATATGAATCTTCTCTCCACGATCAAGACCGCCTCTTATCTGCTCTATAGCAGTTCTTGGTATCTGTGCACGAACCTGGATTGATTGTGGGTCATATAGCGAAATTAGAGTATCCCCAGAGCGTACTCTTCCTCCGACAGCAACTGAAACTTTGTGGACGATAGCCTGATAAGGGGCAACCAGTCTGGTGCGTTGCAGATCAAGCTCTCTCTGCTCCAATAGAGCTTGCAGACGCTCCTTCTGAGCCAGCAGTCGACGCTTCTGAGGCTCAAATTGGTCAATCTGTTGTCTGCGGCCCCTTATCTGAATTTGCATGTTTTCGATCTGCTGTCGAGCCTGGTCTATAGCAGATTGAGATACCATGCTGTTACCTTTGAGCTGCATGATCCGCTCAAGCTCATCTCTCTTTAACTGGAGCAGCTGCTGCTCCCTCTTTAATGTATCCAGATCAGCTTGATAACCAATCTCCTCAAGTCTGATCTTCTCGTCAGTCTCACGAATTTCAGCTTGGCGCTGTGATACCAAAAGAGTACTTTCCCTTGAGTCCAGCTCGATCAATAGGCCACCTTTTTCAGGATTGTCGCCATCATGAGACAAGACGTCTACTACCCCGGCATTAAGCGTTGATTTTATCTCTGTAAATGTGGCCGCCTCTGTTGTGCCATACAGTGTAAGGCGGGGGTGATTATTGGCCAGAGAAGCCTCCACTGTATTAACACGCCAGACTACCTCTTCAGAGCGGACGATTGGACGATCTTCTTTGGATGTTTTAAGAGCAATAAAACCGGCAACGGCAATTGCCAATATCAAAACAGGTACAATAAAGCGGAGAATCTTTTTCATTCTATTCTTCTAGTTATGATGTTCTCGACAGTTTACCATGTAGTTTCTACACAAAAAAAGCCTGTTATAAAACAGGCTTTTTTTGTCTCTAAAGTAGCTTACCTTACTGGTTTGCGATTTTAAGTTTATCTCTACCACCATATTTCTTCTCTGCAGCAACCACCCATTTTGGTGATCTGCCACGACCAGTCCAGGTCTCGGCAGAATTATCCGGATTACGGTAAACAGGTTTCACCTTGGCGCGTTTCGCTGCAGGCCTGCCTTTGCCTTTGCCTTTGCCTTTAGTGGATGCAGCCAACTTCTTGATTGTGGCTGCACCATATTTCTTGGCAAGTGCCGCCAGCTCTTTTTGTGCCTTGGCTTGGGCTGCACCATCTTTCTTTCTGCGGTCAGCTTCAGTCGTCATTTTTTTAAGCTCAGCTGTCATTTTCTTGATAGCTGAAGCAAGCTTGGCATCACTCATTTTATTCATGTTCATACAAAGTCCTCTAACAAAATAGTTCTTGAATATCTCTCAAATTCAATGCTGATCAATTTTTTTATAATAGGCAGCCTTGAAATGTATTGGGACTATAATACATATAGTTATTGGTTGTAAATAATTTATTTATTTTTTTTGTTTACTTTATGTCTTGCCTCTATTGCAACTATTTATACAGAAACGCCTTACCCATTATCTCTGACAGCAGAGATGACGTTCCTTACCCTTGCGAGCTTATCAAGAATTTTACTGAATCTATCCTTCGACTTTAGCCCAACAGTCAATGTTATATGGGCTGTATGGTTATCCCTGTCTGTGGATGTGTTAATAGAATCTATGTTGCCGCCCTCGTTTCTAAACAGGGTTGTAATATCACTAAGAAGTCCTGATCGGTCATAAGCCTTGATGATTATTTTATATTCACTCTCCCCGGCATCGACAGCCCCCCATGAAACCTCAATAACCCGTTCCGGTTCAGTCTCAATAAGATGGAGCGCATTGGGACACTCTTGGTGGTGAATTGTTACCCCACGACCACGGGTAATAAAACCGATAACAGGGTCTGGATCAACTGGATGGCAGCAATTAGCTATGCTGGTCATTAGTTTACCAACACCACGGATGGATATCTGGTTACTATCAATAACATCTGGCTCAGAATGTTTTTTTACTTTTCTCTTTTTACTATATACAGATGTTAATGATGATATTGCCCCTGCAATCTGTCCGCAGGTTATATCTCCCTGCCCAATTGCACCATATAGAGATTCTGGACTTTTCTGTTCATAACGCTCAACCAGTTTTTTAATTGCAAGATCTGGCTGTCCTGCACGCACCATTTCACGTTCAAGAATGGCTCTTCCAGCAGCTACGTTCTCTTCAAAATCCTGCTTTCTAAACCATTGCCGCACTCGGTAACGTGCTCGTGAGGTGTGAAGATACCCAAGATTTGGGTTCATCCAGTCCCTGGTGGGGCCTCCCTCTTTTACTGTAAGAATCTCTACCCGTTGCCCTGACTCCAGGGGGTGGTTTAAAGGCACTATCTTTCCATCCACCTTGGCACCTCGAGTTCGGTGTCCCAGTCCACTATGGATGGTATATGCAAAATCGAGCGCAGTCCCCCCTTCTGGAAGCTCTATCACTTCACCTTCCGGGGTCAGTACATAGATATGCTCCTCCACCATCTCATCCCTGAACTGTTCGGCCATTCCCTCCTGCTCAGAGACCTCATCTTTCCATTCGAGCAGCTGCCTCAGCCAGTGGATTTTTTTCTCGAATCCAGGGTCATACCTTGTCCCCTCCTTGTATCTCCAGTGCGCTGCCACTCCTAGTTCGGCCGCATCATGCATCTCGTGGGTACGTATCTGAATCTCTAGAATCCGTCCCTGCGGGCCATGTACGGCCGTATGTATAGAACGATAGTTGTTACCCTTGGGGTTTGCGATGTAGTCATCAAACTCTCTGGAGATATGGGACCAAAGACCATGCACAACCCCGAGCGCCGCATAACAGTCAGATACTGTATCTACCAGAATACGAACTGCGTGGAGATCATAAAGTGAATCAACCTCTACACTCTTCCTCTGCATCTTTTTCCATATACTGTAGAGATGTTTGGTGCGACCAGTCACAGAACCCTTGATTGATTCATTTTTCAGGGCATTCTCGATAGCGGTGATGGAGTGGTTTATATATGTATCGCGCTCAACCCGTTTCTGATCTATCTGTCGAGATAACCTCTGGTATGCATCTGGTTCAAGCTTGCGAAATGCAAGGTCCTCAAGTTGCCACTTCATGGCTCCCATTCCAAGACGGTTTGCCAGTGGGGCAAGTACATTTCTTGTAAGCATGGCATTCTCTATCTGCTGCTCTTCCGAGAGAGATCCAGAATTGCTCATAAGATTTAGATGCTCAGCCAATTTAATAACTACAACACGTACATCTTCAGCCATTGCCAGCAACATTTTTCGCAGATTTTCATGCTGTGACTCCTGTTGCATCTCAATGTTGTAAAGATGGGAGTGAAGTGCTGTCATCTCTACAGTACCCTGGATCAGTCGATAGACCACTTCTCCAAAGATCTCTTCAAGATTATGATCCAGTGACAGTGGCGCCCGCTGGTGATATGTGTAGAGCATTGCGGCAGAGATCATCTCATGATCCTGTGGAGCAAACTCATGTACCAGTTTGGCAACAGCAGAAGCATCATCCATGGCAGCTCTGTTGCCATCACTCTCTATCCAGCTCCATGCCTTCTCAATGACAACTGACTGTTTAATAAAATCCATCACTTTTTTCTGCGTCCTCTATTGACCACTTTGCCATATCTGTTTCTCGCTCTTTTCTGCTCAGCAGGAACCAGTTGCTCTTTGCCGGATCCTATCCAGCTACTTAACCCCATATCTTTCAAGGCTTGGCGCAGCAGTGGCCAGTTATTGGGGTCGTGGTAGCGCAGAAACGCCTTATGCAATCTCCGCCTTCTCCCCCCTTTTGGAATTGGCATTGAATCTGTATCACCCTTGATCTTGCGTAGCGGATTGTGTGTTGAGTGGTACATGGTAGTTGCCAGAGACATTGGGGTAGGCAGAAAGTTCTGTACCTGATCAGGACGGAACCTGTTCTTTTTTAGCCAGAGCGCAAGATCTGCCATATCCCTGTCTGTGGTTCCTGGATGGGCCGCAATAAAATACGGTATCAGATACTGCTCCTTTCCTGCTTTTTTGGAGAAGCGGTCAAACATCTCTCGAAATCGATAGAAGACATCTATTCCTGGTTTCATCATCTTGCTGAGCGGGCCATCTTCAGTATGTTCCGGAGCGATTTTCAGATACCCGCCAACATGGTGGGTTACCAGCTCCTCAATATATTCTGGAGAACGTACAGCCAGATCGTAGCGCAAGCCGGAGGCAATAAATATTCGCTTAACTCCAGGCAGCTCACGCGCCTTTCGGTATAGATTAATCAGCGGTTGATGGTTGGTATCCATATGTTTGCAGATTTCAGGATATACACAGGATAGTCGCCTGCAAGCCGACTCTATCTCTCTGCTTTTGCAGCGCATCCTGTACATGTTTGCAGTTGGTCCTCCGAGATCGGAGATATTCCCTGTGAATCCCGGGATTGACTTGATCTCCTCAATCTCGCGAAGAATAGAGCTCTCCGAACGGTTCTGAATAATTCTTCCTTCATGCTCTGTTATTGAGCAGAAAGTACATCCGCCAAAACAGCCTCGCATAATGTTGATCGAGAACCTGATCATCTCATAAGCGGGAAGCCTTGCACCTTTGTAGGATGGGTGTGGTTGACGTGTATAAGGCAACTCATAGACCCGATCCAACTCCTCCGTAGTAAGAGGCTCCGGAGGCGGATTAAGCCACAGCTGCTGGTCCCCATGCGGCTGAAGTAGTGCACGTGCATTTCCAGGATTTGTCTCAAGGTGGAAAAAACGTGAGGTGTGGGCGTACAGTCTCTTATCCCCTTTTACCTGTTCAAAGGATGGCAGGGTGATGACTGTATGGCTACGCTCCACACCTTTTCTGGTGTTACCACTGCTGCGTTCTCCCTTTGGCAGCTCTGACAAATCCAGAATATCCCAGCCTGAAATACTTTCAGAGAGCTCGCCAGATTTAAGAAGATAGGCACTTCCACGAAGGTCACGGATTGTTTCTACTGGCTCCCCCGATGCAAGCCTGTGTGCCACCTCTACAATGGCACGCTCTGCATTTCCATAAAGCAGAAGATCGGCACGTGCATCAACAAGAATTGACCTGCGCACCTTGTCTGACCAGTAATCATAGTGAGCAAGTCTGCGCAGACTTGCCTCGATCCCTCCGATAATAATCGGGACCTCATTGTAGGCCTCACGACAACGTTGGCTATAGACTATGGTGGAACGGTCCGGTCGCCTGCCCCCTTCACCGCCCGGGGTATAGGCATCATCCTTGCGGATTTTCTGGTCAGAGGTGTAGCGGTTCACCATGGAGTCCATGTTTCCCGCTGTTACCCCAAAGAACAGGTTGGGCTTTCCCAATGAACGAAACTGATCTACACACTGCCACTCTGGCTGAGAGATGATACCAACCCGAAACCCCTGAGACTCCAACAGGCGTCCTACCAGAGCCATTCCAAAACTTGGGTGGTCAACATAACCATCACCGGTAATCAGAATAATGTCGCATGAGTCCCACCCCAACTCATCCATCTCTTCTCGAGACATAGGCAGAACAGGCGCCACCCCAAAGCGGTGCGCCCAATACTTGCGTCTGGAGAAGAGTGATTTCATTGGCTTATTATACTCTCAGCCATGAGAGATAGACGAAGAGTGGAAAAGTAGAAAAAACCCAGGGCTATCTATTTTGATAGTTTGATAGTTACAGGGAAGGCAAATGCCACCTTATCGTTTTTCATCTCATCAGGTAGCGGTGCAAATGGTTGAGCTATCTGAATCATCTGTTTTACTGCATCATCCAGCTCTACATGGTTAGAACTTTCGATAATCTCGGTCTCCAGTAGCTCTCCTGCACGATTCAGTACAAACCTGACAACAACTCTCCCTTCAATTAGGTGTTTTTCCGCAATGGTTTGGGGGTATATGGTTAGACCGTTGAGCTTGAGACGCATTTTGTCACGATAGGCAAAACCAACTCCGGTTGCTCCAGAATACTTCTTGCGCCAACTTTTGCCCCCCCTCTTTTTGGCGACAGTGGTTGTTTTGATTTTACTGCTATCGCTAGTTTCAGCAATCTGTGGGACAGGCGCCTCAAATTTTAACTCCTCCGCCTGAATCTCTGGCAGAGACTCCATCTCCAGCTCCTCAAAGTGAATCTGCTCTATCTCTATCTCAGCAAGAATGACCTCTGCTTCATCTGTCTGAAAAGATGTTATGTCAGTTGATGGAAGGAAGTTGTCAAGGCTCACATTTGGAATCATCAACCCCTCGTCAGCATCTACAGGTTGCATGGCTACTATGGAGAGATCAGATACAGTATCAACAGCCACCTCAGTCAACTCTGTTGATATTGGTATTATCATGCGGGGAACAGTAGCCTCCAGCTCTACTGTTGACTGCTCCTCCATCTCCGCATCTTCTCCAGCAGGCTCTTCAACAGGGGCGGCAGCCTCTAGTTCGACTACTGGCTGTTGATCCATATCGGCGTCTGCCCCTGCCGGCTCTTCAACGGGAACAACCTCCAGGGCAACCCCGGGTGATACTGACTCTGCAAGTGGTTGAGGGGAGTCATCCAGAGATATCATAGGCACTACTTCACTGGTGATGGCCTCAGGTTGATCCAGCACCAGTTTTTCCAGAATTTCCGGATCGGCCAGCATTACCGTAAAAGTGCTCTCAGTTATGCGCTTGACTATGGGTGCCAACTGATAAGATGGCATAAACTGAATAAGCAGAATATGGACCAACATTGAGCCTGTCAGTGCAACAAACCACTCGCGTGACTGGATAACCATAGCTATGGGGCAACCTCGGTAACCAGATCAACCTTGCGTACCCCACCCCTGCGAACCTGCTCCAGAAGCTCAATCACATCGTGAGAATCGACTCGGCTATCAGCATGAACCTCTATTGATGGCGGAATACGATTCTGGTACGCATTGTCTATAAGGTAGCGTAGCTGATAGTTATTTTTTATCTCTCTGTCACCGACAGCCATATTGCCATCCTGATCAATAAAGATTGATAGATCCATCTGATCTACCGTTGCATCGCTACTGGAGTGTGGATGCTCTATCTCCCAGAGTCCTGGACTACTGACAGTGCCTGCAACAAGAAAGAATATGATCAAAAGAAATATGACACTTACCAGTGGCGTCATATCCATCTCTGAATGTTTTTTTCTATGGTAATTGAACTGCATAATCTGTTTGCAGAGCCTCTAGCGAATAAGACTGACCAGATTGGCCCCGCCAGCACGGAGTTGATCCATCACGACGACCACCTGTTGCAGTGGAAGGTCAGCATCAGGGCGGACAATAAATCTGGAGTTTGGTCTTTTTTGCAGCAGTTGATTTGCCTTGGCAGCAAGTTGTTCAGCATTAACCTCTCTTCCGTTGAAGTCAATCCTTCCGCCCTCGTGGATACGAACCAGTGATGCCCCTTGCCAGGCACTATTGCCCTCACCTTTTTCTGCAGGAATATCGAGAGACAGCTTTCTCTGCTGAGAGAAGCTTGTGGTCAGCATAAAGAAGATAAGAAGCAGGAAAACGATATCTATAAGTGAGGTCAGGCTAAGCCAGCGCCTCTTCGATTGATATCCAGCAGCATTAAATTGCATGACGGACGCCCTGCGAGCTATCCAGCGCGGCGAATTGCGCTGAGTGTTCTGGTTACACTATCCCCCATATCCTGCCTGACACGTTCCACTATCCCCTCTAGCCAATTTACCGTGGCCAGTGCAGGAATAGCGATGGCAAGTCCAAAGGCTGTTGTAATCAGGGCCTCCCAGATTCCACCTGCCAGCATGGTTACATCGACCTGCACACCTGCCGCCTCAAGCTGCATAAATGCCTGAATCATTCCAAGCACTGTTCCCAACAGCCCCAGCAGAGGGCTTAGGTGGGCTACAGCATCAAGCCCTCTAATGTATGATGTCAGATGCTCAAGCTGGCTTCTGCCCTCACTCTCCAGCTCCTCCTTGGCAGCGCTGTTATCATCAATGGAGGTTCCCGTATCACATAGCTCGATAGCCCGCTCCATAACTCGCGCAACCGGATTTTTTCGACCGGAGAGTTCTGTAGCAGCAATACTCTTCTGCCCGCGCTCAATATTCTGTATGGCTCTATCTATAAAGTCATTGGAGCCAAACAGCACCTTACGTGACTGAAAATGGTAGAGCTTGAGTAAAAAAATTGCGAAACCATAAACCGAGAGTGCCAATAAAATAATGGCTACAGTTCCGCCCTTACTAATGAGTAGCTCAATATCCATATTGAATCCTTACTTGAAGAGTTTGATAGCGCCCTTTGCGCCAGTTGTTAAAAACCGCATACAGCCATCTATACTGCTTTCACTGTCTCTGCAAGAGAGTATCTTGTTAAGCAGGATACTGCCGACATTGTCACAGTTGGTGTTTTTCATTGAAACCAGCTTAACCACAGTCTTGTTGGCTGGGACATCACTAAAGATAGCAGCGAAGTGGGCAGTAATGATGTCATCCTTGTTAAATGCAAACAACTCTGGCTTGAATTCAGCAAATGAGGTATCAGTTTTATTATTAAAACGAACATAGGCGATACAGCTCTCATCTCTCTGCTCAAGTTTGTTTATTTCCAGGTATAGCTCTCTGGTTGGCTGTTGCTCCGCTACTGCTTCAGAAGCAGGCTCTTCCACAACAGCGGCAGGTTGCTCTTCTTCTACAACAGCATCACCCTCTTCTGCATAAGCCACAGAAAAGGAAAACAGTATTGATACCAGGAATCCTATCCACTCTATTTTCTTTGCCTTCATGTTCGTATTTTGCCTCTTGTTTCCAGTCCAGTGTATATATTAAAGTCTATTCCAGTATGCATATTTCCAGGTGAGGATTTGGGTATTAGCCACAATGCAGAGCAAGGTATTCAAGGTCGCTATCCTCTACCTCTCCCAACTCCCAATCACCGCGATTATCTGCATGACCAATTGCTGCCTGTTGCGCCTCCTCAGTGATGTCGTGAGGGATCGCCAGGACCTGACCAGCATAGATCAGATCAGCATCAATAATCTGTTCTCTGTTCGCACATAACAGTAGTGGCCACAGTGCTGCATCCCCATAAACTTTCTCATTGGATGCAATACCCCAGAGGCTATCCCCCTCAACCACCTCAATTTCACTTATGGATGGGTTTGGAATATCTGCTGATCTGGGAAGCCCAACCTCGACAGATGCCGTTGGCTTAAGCTCTTCGATTTTTGCAGTCTCAATATCGACAATCTCAACTGGTTTCTCCGGTGCAGGCAGTCCTGCCTTCTCTGCTGCATCCACAGCTATCGCATATTTGGAACGGATCTCGAGGATCTCATCACACTCTGGCTGAGCATAACTTTTATCCCAGAAGCCTGTATGGATACAGTCGCCATAAGGTGTGCGGACAATAACCCCATATCCATCTATCAGGTATCCCTCAAAACTTCCCGCCTCGATCACTGCTGAAAAAAGAAGTGCCGGCAGTGCAAAAAGAGCTGTGTAGTTGACTTTTTTCATAAAAATTCCCTTTCTATTGCTACTCTATACGTTCGAATCCAATTCTCCCAATACTACTGGAGGAACTGTTTTTTTTCCATTCTCTTTTGAAGAAAAAAGAGGAATGATAATGGTATGATCCGCCCATCAGGAAACAGATCAGAAAATAACATTTTTTATGGAGAAAAGATGAGCAAAAATAGTTTCGGAAACGGTATTTGGATTGTGCTAACCACACTGTCTCTATCTATAGCGTCACACTCTGTTGTGTTGGCGGAGGGTGCGATCAATACAGGGGCAACGTCACCATCACCATATCCGCAAAAAGAGGAGATTCCCGCCGATATCTGGAGCACTCTCTCCTCCCCCTTTGACCCCATAAACAATGGTCCAGGCTTCATGCCTCAGCCTGTAAGAGAGATAATGCAACCCATGGCTGAGGTGGTTAGTCCGCCTCTGGCCGCACCGGTGCAGATACCGGTTATGGTACAGCCACAGCCACAACCACAAATGCCACTACCACCGCAGCAGACAATCAGTTACGAGATGCCGCCACAGGAAAAAGCTGTAGCCAAGTATCCCGAGGAGTACTGGAACTGCCTTTTGAATAACCTGCAAGGTCTCGGAAGTGACGTGGCAGCCAAGTTAATCACCAGAGCCTGCCAGAAGAAGCACCCTAAACAGTAATAGTTGTATCCAGGGCAATCCCCAGGAACAGTGCCATTCCCAGCCAGTGGTTATGAAGGAACGCGTGAAAACAGCTTTTGGGGTCACGTTTACGGATAAGCCACTGGTGATAGATTGCCAGAATCGAGGCAACGGCAACTCCAAGGTAATAGAGAGTCCCAAGGCGGAATTCAGCCCCTGCAACAACCAGCAGTGACAACATGGCAAGCTGGAATATGCCGATGATCAGCCGGTCCCACTCACCAAACAGGATGGCTGTGGAACGAATCCCGACCTTCAGGTCATCCTCCCTGTCAACCATTGCATACATGGTGTCGTAAACCACAGCCCAGCAGAGAGTAGCCAGAAACAGTAACCATGCTCCTGCTGGTACATTGCCAGTCACTGCAGCAAAAGCCATTGGAATGGCCCAGCCAAATGCAGCCCCCAGAAACAGCTGAGGAAGATTGGTGTAGCGTTTCATAAAGGGATAGATAACAGCCAACCCTATGGCCCCAAATGAGAGCTGTATAGTCAGCGGATTCATGGTTAAAACAAGCAGAAATGCGATCACCACCAATGCAGTAAAGAGCAACAGTGCTGATCGTGTAGAGATTGCTCCGGTTGTGAGAGGGCGCACTGCTGTACGCGCAACATGCCGATCCACTTCTCGGTCTGCATAGTCATTAATAATGCAGCCAGCTGATCGCATCAGTACGACGCCTGCCAAAAATACAAGCAGCACCAAAAGTGGTGGAAATCCATCTGCAGCAATCCACAACCCCCAGAGTGTAGGCCACAGTAGCAGCAGAATCCCGACAGGTTTGTCGAGACGCATCAGCTGAATATAATTATTTAGTGTAGCCATAATCCCGGGTTGTTCTGGTCAGAGATTGCGTCGACGCATCCTGAAGAATCTTTTCAGTAGTTCACTACTCTCATCAGCCATAATTCCAGAATCAACTACGCACTGATGGTTAAGAGAGGTACCTTTTAGTAACTGCAAGAGTGATCCTGCTGCTCCGGAGCGTTGGTCGGCTGCGGCAAAAACAACCCGCTCAATTCTGGAATGGACGATTGCCCCTGCACACATTGGACATGGTTCCAGGGTGACGTATAGAGTTGTCCCCGGGAGCCTGTAATTCTGTTCGCTGGTTGCCGCTGCACGAATAGCCATGATCTCTGCATGGGCTGAAGGATCATGAAGTGATATCGGACTATTCCACCCCTCTCCTATAATTGTGTCATCTCTTACAATGACAGCTCCAACAGGAACCTCGCCATCACTCTCTGCATGGTGCGCCAGCTCAAGGGCACGCCTCATCCATCTTTGATCTTCTGCTATTCCCACTCGATTGT
>JACNFK010000036.1 GCA_014384675.1 Candidatus Thiopontia autotrophica
CATGCGGGAGAGGGGCCAGAGGCGTGTGCCGGAGCCACCTGCTAGGATGACTGCTGTGATTTTGAATTTTGAATTTTTAATGTTTAATTTTGAATTAGTCACTTTGCTCGCTTTGCTCGCAATTTTGAATGTTGAATGCTGAGGGTGAAGATGCGATATAAGGGGACACAATACTTAATTCGGGGATATGAGACGGATATCAGGGGATATAAGGGGACACGTAACAAGTACATGTCCCCTTATATCAGCCTGCGGCTGCTACTGGCCAGAGGCCATTCGGGGCGATTAAGTGCATAGTTATGGTGTTTTGTTGGATTAGGATATACGACATCAGCTATCGCCCTCCAGACGTAAGTTATTTGCATTATCTTGGCTGATTATGCTTTTTCCTGTTTTTGATTCGATCTCTTTTCTTGCAATCCCTGCAACATTTCCACCCTCTTTTGCTACTTTTTTGTTCTCGGTGAAGCTTTCTGGCTTTCTCTCTTTCGAGATTTCGGTTGTTGATGCCTCTGCAAGCATATTTAGAACCAGTTCAAGGTTGGTCATGTTGTCTCTTAGATTCTGCTTTTTGAGGCCTTTGTATTTTTTGTACTCTTTTACGCTTTTATCTGCCCATGCTTTGGTGATTTCATACCCCCACACTACAACCCTTCGGGTTACGGTGGTCTCAGGACAGGCACCCTCTCTTGCCTATCGGCAATTCACCTTGTCAGGTAAGTATGGCGAACTCTACCCCTTGTTTTATCCCTCTCTCTTGCCATTCATCGGTCAGTTCTTTTCTGACTTCTATGCTTTTGAGTCGTTGGTTGATCCACTCTTTGGAGTAGCCTTTTTTGAGGTAGGTTTGCATGGCTCGTTCAAAGGCTAGTTCTGGGTCTTCGGTCTCTTCTATCCGTTCGTAACCAACTTTTGCCAGCCACAGTTTGAATGGTTCTGCTTTGGGGGATGGGATGGATTGAATCAAGCGCAGTAAATTTTCTGTATCAACGGTATCAGTATTACGCATTTTCCCGTCCACTGCTCTCATTTTCAACACGTGACACTTTGTCACGGTTTCATTTCCTTCACCGATCAGCCTTTGTTTAAGTTTTCTCCAATAGGCTTGAGGATTTACACTACCTGTAAGTATCGAAATTACATCGATAATAGAAAAGTACCACTGCTCTTCCTCTTCATCCCAGTGACGACGAACCTCTTTTTGGTTAAAGAGGATGATTGTGTTTTCCTGCTTCATAATTTCTCTTCTTTGTCGCCAGGCCAATAGGGGATATAAGGGGACACAATACTTAATTCGGGGGTATGAGGGGGAGATATAAGGGGACACGTAACAAGTACATGTCCCCTTATATCCCCTTATATCGCATTACCCTTCTATCTCTTCCTGCAGCTGGGTGATCTCCATCTTCAACATCTCATACTCTTCCATCTTGCGCTGCAGGAACTCTATGGTGAGCTTTCCCTTCTCTTCGATCCCTTTTGGGGTGAGGAGGTAGGCGTATGATTGTTTGTTTTTGTTGTTGTGGAAGTTTTTTGCCTTGACCCACCCCTTTTCGATCAGTTTCTTCAGGCAGTAGTTGACTTTCCCCAGGCTGATTCCCATCTCGCTTGCGAGTTCTCTCTGGGTGCAGTCGGGGTTTTCTTGCAATCTACGTAGCAGATCGAAGTGGACTTCTTTTAGGGACACTGTGCGGTTTTTGTTGTAAAAGTGGGCGTCGGGAACGCTACCGCCACTCGAAGTTATCTGATTACTTCGAATGGTTGGTGGTGCTGAGCACCGTTTGAAGGTGACTTTATATCACTTTACGGTGGATCGTTCAAGTTTTGAACGCATAAAGAGGGGCTAATGAGTGCCCCCCTTTTCTGACTCTATTTCAAAAAAGAGGTTGCATACGATAACTGTCGTCTGTACTATACGCAACACTTTGATGCGGGGTGGAGCAGTCTGGTAGCTCGTCGGGCTCATAACCCGAAGGTCGTTGGTTCAAATCCGGCCCCCGCTACCAAATAGAAAAAAGGCCGGTCTCTTTTTGAGATCGGCCTTTTTGTTGTTTGAGATGGGCGTTATTAGCTAAATAACAGTAAAAACGCAGACCTGACCCCAATATTAGCCGATTGCGGTTTGGCAGATTAACATTAGCTGGCTTGGGAAGATGCCTAGTACCAGGACTATCAGTGCGTTTGCTGAGAGTGTTAGCCCTGCCGGATCTAGGCTGAATTGTGGTGAGGCACCACTGTTTTCATCTGCTACATCAAAGTACATTATCTTGATCACTCTCAGGTAGTAGTAGGCGCCGATAATCGAGAAGAATACGGCAGCTACTGCAAGCCAGACGAGGTCAACCGAGATCACCTGCTGCAGTACAGCGAGTTTTGCGTAGAAGCCGACGGTGGGCGGCACCCCTGCCATTGAGAACATCAGTATAAGCATCATCAGGGCGAACCAGGGGCTCTTCTTTGCCAGCCCCTTGTAGTCACTGATCTCCTCGGCCTCAAAGCCTCTGCGACTCATCAGCAGGATCATGCCGAAGCCACCGGCAGAGGTGAGTGCGTAGGTTATGGCGTAGAACATGGCCGATTCAAAACCGGCCTCTGTGCCGCTCAACACACCCAGCAGCAGGAATCCGATATGGGAGATGCCCGAGTAGGCGAGCATTCTTTTGAGGTTGGTCTGTGCGATCGCGATGATATTACCAAAGGCCATGGAGAGCAGTGCCAGGATGATCAGCATCGGCTGCCAATCCACAACCAGCCCGCCCAGACCATCCACCAGCAGGCGCATCACCATGGCAAAGGCGGCGATCTTGGGGGCACTACCGATATAGAGGGTTACCGAGGTTGGGGCACCGTGGTATACGTCCGGTACCCACATATGAAATGGCACTGCGCCCAGTTTGAAGGCGATACCGGAGACCATGAATACGAGACCAAATGTCAGCACCAGGCTCAGATCCTGATCACCACTCTGTAGCTGGATCGCCTTGGCAACCTCACCAATATTTAGTGTTCCTGTAGCACCGTAGATCATGGAGATGCCGTATAGCAGCATGCCGGATGCCAGCGCACCCAGTACAAAGTATTTCATCGCTGCCTCGGAGGCACGGGCAGAGTCGCGCTGCAGGGCAACCATCGCATACATGGAGAGGGACATCAGCTCCAGCCCCAGGTAGAGGGTGAGGAAGGAGTAGGAAGAGACCAGGACCATCATTCCTAGCACCCCAAACAGCCCCAGTACGAAGTATTCGCCGCGATAGAGGCCACGCTCTTGCTGGTACTCTTTTGAGTAGAGGAATACCATGGTGGTAATCAGCAGGATGGCGATTTTCAGCACATCACCCATGGAGTCACGGACAATGGAGCCGCTAAAGAGGATCTGGGACTCCCCTCCCATCCCCATTGCAACCACTGCAGCAGTAGCCAGCAGTGAGCCCAGTGTCAGCAACCAGGTGATGATTCGGCAACTGTCGCAGATAAAGAGGTCTACCAGTAGCACGACGCATGCCAGTGACAGAAGTGTGATTTCTGGTGCTACTGCGACAAGTTCTGCTATCTCAAAATTCATAATACTACTCACAATTTAGATACCGTCATCTGCTGCAGCAGGTGGTCAACCGATGCGTGCATGATATCGATTATTGGTGCGGGGTAGAGCCCCATTCCCAGTACTGCGGCAGCCAGTATCGACATCATCAGGAACTCTCGGCCAGTTATGTCGCTCAACCCAGCAACTCCCTCATTGGCCACTTTTCCATAGACTACGCGCTTGTACATCCAGAGGGTATAGGCGGCACCAAGAATCAGGGTGGTGGCGGCAAGGAAGGCGATCCAGAAGTTTGCACGGAAGGATCCGAGAATAACCATAAACTCACCGACAAAACCGGAGGTGCCGGGCAGCCCTGCATTGGCCATGGAGAAGAAGAGCATAAATGCGGCAAATGCCGGCATGGTGTTGGCAACACCGCCGTAATCGTTGATCTGGCGGGAGTGGAGGCGATCATAGAGAACACCAACACTCAGGAACATTGCGGCTGAGATAAATCCGTGTGAGATCATCTGTGCCAATGCACCCTCAACTCCGATAGCAGCGCCAGCCATGCTGCCACTATCCTTGAAGATCATGAATGGGATAAAGAATCCAAGGGTTACAAACCCCATATGGGAGATCGACGAGTAGGCGATCAGCTTCTTCATATCCTGCTGTACCAGAGCCACAAAGCCGATGTAGACCACAGCGATCAGTGAAAGCGTAATCATAAATGTATCGAGCTCACTGCTGGCATCGGGAACAATCGGCAGACTGAAGCGGAGGAAGCCGTAGGCACCCATCTTCAGCATGATTGCCGCCAGCACCACTGAGCCACCGGTTGGGGCCTCTACGTGGGCGTCCGGTAGCCAGGTGTGGACCGGCCACATCGGAACCTTGACCGCAAAGGCGAGCAGGAAGGCAAAGAAGATCAGCATCTGTGCCGTCATCCCGATCTTCAGGTCATGGTAGGCGAGGATCGAGAAGGTGTTGCTCTCGCTGTAGAGCCAGAGCAGTGAGATCAGCATAAATACCGACCCCAGGAAGGTGTAGAGGAAGAACTTGATGGTGGCGTAGACACGGTTTGGGCCGCCCCAGACACCGATAATAATGAACATCGGGATCAGCATCGCCTCCCAGAAGATGTAGAAGAGGATCGCATCCAGTGCTGCGAAGACCCCGTTCATCAGTCCGGTCATGATCAGGAAGGCAGCCATGTATTGTGAGTTTCTGTCCTGAATTACCTCCCATCCGGCAATCACTACAATCACAGTGATAAAGCTGGTGAGGACGATAAAGGGCATGGAGATTCCATCAACTCCAAGGTGGTAGTTGATATTGAATGGCTCAATCCACGGGGCCATCTCCACAAACTGCATCAGATAGGTGGAGCGGTCGAAATCGGTCAGCAGCGAGAGCGAGATCAGCAGGGTGATGATAGAGAAGGCCAGTGCAGTGACCCGCCCAAAGACCCCACGCTGGTCACCAACCACCAGGGTGAGCAATCCTCCCAGGATGGGTACCCAGATCAGTAAACTCAGTAAATTGCTACTTGAATCCATTGTTATCTTCCGTAGTCCCTATCGGTAAATCACCCAGGCCAGCATAATCAGCAGACCAATAATCATTGCAAATGCGTAGTGGTATAGATAGCCACTCTGCAGATGACGAATCACTGCGGCAATCTTCCCTACCCCACGGGCAGAGCCATTAACCATCAGCCCATCAATCAGTTTTGTGTCACCGACCTTCCAGAACAGGCCACCAAGGCCACGGGAACCACCGGCAAAGAAGATCTCGTTGAAGCTGTCAAAGCCATATTTGTTCTCAAGAATGCGATGCAGGGTAGAGAAACGAGCCCTGATCATCTCTGGAATATCTGTGCGCACCATATAGAGATAGTAGGCAGTACCAACACCGGCCATCGCCAGCCAGAATGGAGGAGCCATCATCCCGTGGAGGACAAACCCGAAGACACCGTGGAAGCTCTCACCAACCTGTGCCAATACATCATGCTCCGGCTTGACCTGGATTGCGTCACCAAAGAAACCTGCAAAGAGCATCGGCTCCACATAGAGTGCGCCGATAATGACCGAGGGGATTGCCAGTGCAATCAGTGGACCGGTTACCACCCATGGGGTCTCGTGCGGCTCATGGACACCATGGTGGCCATGATCATCATCCTCATCGCCATGATGGCTTGCAGATTCACGGAAACGCTCCGGGCCATGGAAGGTGAGGAAGAACATGCGGAAGCTGTAGAGTGCGGTGATAAAGACACCGGAGAGTACTGCTATATAGGCGAAGGTGGAGCCAGAGACAGTTGAGGCGTGCACCGCCTCGATAATCGCATCCTTGGAGAAGAATCCGGCAAAACCGGGGAAGCCGATCAGTGCCAGGGAGCCAACCAGTGAGGTCCAGTAGGTGATCGGCATATATTTTTTCAGTCCACCCATGCGGCGCATATCCTGCTCATGGTGCATCGCGATAATGACCGAACCGGCTGCCAGGAAAAGTAGCGCCTTGAAGAAGGCGTGGGTCATCAGGTGGAAGACGCCGGCAGCGTAGGCCGAGGCACCAAGTGCCACAGTCATATATCCAAGCTGGGAGAGGGTCGAATAGGCAACAACGCGCTTGATGTCGTGCTGTACCAGGCCGAGGAAACCCATAAATAGTGCAGTAATGGCGCCAATCACCATGACTACGGATAGCGCTGTCTCCGAGAGCTCAAATAGCGGTGACATCCGCGCCACCATAAAGATACCAGCGGTAACCATGGTTGCGGCATGGATGAGAGCAGAGATAGGGGTCGGGCCCTCCATCGAATCCGGGAGCCAGACATGGAGTGGAACCTGTGCCGATTTACCCATGGCACCAACAAATAGCAGGATGCAGATCACACTCATTACCGACCACTCACTATCACCCAGGATATTGATGGTCTGCCCCTCAACGGCTGCGGTACCGGCAAAGACCTCAGCGTAATCCATCGACCCGAAGTAGAGCAGTATCGCAGCGATACCAAGCAGGAAGCCAAAGTCACCGACACGGTTGACCAGGAAGGCCTTGAGGTTGGCGTAGATTGCTGTCTCTTTCTGATACCAAAAACCGATCAGCAGGTAGGAGACCAGTCCAACCGCCTCCCAGCCGAAGAAGAGCTGCATGAAGTTGTTGGACATCACCAGCATAAACATGGAGAAGGTGAAGAGAGAGATGTAGCTGAAGAAGCGCTTGTACCCCGGATCCTCCTGCATGTAGCCAATGGTGTAGATATGGACCATCAGGGAGACAAAGCTGACCACCACCAGCATCATTGCCGTTAACTGATCTACCAGAAAGCCGACATTGAAAGAGACGCCATCACTCACCAGCCAGGTGTAGACGTTGCCGTTGAAGGTGTTGCCATCAATCGCCGTATCCTTGAATACGACAAGGGCGAGAATAAAGGAGATTGCTACACCACCAATGGTGACGATATGGGCAATTTTACGCTCCATCCAGTGGCCAAAGAGGCCAGCCAGCAGGCTGCCTATCAGTGGGGCCAGAACAATTCCAAGGTAGACTGATTTCATAATATTCCCCTACCCCCTCAACTCATCAAGATCATCGACATTGATGGTTCGACGATTACGGAACAGCAATACCAGAATTGCCAACCCAATAGCCGCCTCTGCAGCAGCCACAGTCAATATAAAGAAGACAAAGACCTGTCCCGCTGTATCTCCAAGATAGTGGGAAAAGGCTACAAAATTCATGTTAACCGAGAGCAGCATCAGCTCGATCGCCATCAGCAGGATGAGGACATTCTTCCTGTTGATAAAGATACCTGCCATGCTCAGGGTAAAGAGCAGTGCGCCGAGGATCAGGAAGTCAGAAAGTTCAATCATGACTCGCTCTCCTGTTCTGATGAGAACTTCGTTGCGGATGGGATATCAAGCAGACGTACGCGATCGCTGCGATTAACGCGATGCTGATCTGGAATATTCTGCTTTTTGCTCTCCCCCCGACGCCGGAATGTGAGGCCGATGGCCGCCACAATCGCAATCAGCAGAATGGCTGCTGCCACCTCAAAAGAGTATAGATGTGTTGTATAGAGCTGCTCACCCAACTCTTTGGTATTACTGTAGTCGGCCCCATGTGGAACCGGGGCAGGGAAATTCTCACTACTGAAGTAGCGCCCCCCCAGAACTATCCCCATCTCGAAGACAATAGTTACAGCAACCAGTATCCCGGCTGGCAGGTAACGGGTGAAGCCCTCGCGGAGCGGCTCCATGTTCATGTCGAGCATCATCACCACAAAAAGGAAGAGCACCATCACTGCACCCACATAGACCAGCACCAGGGTGATGGCGAGGAACTCGGCCTCCAGCAACAGCCAGAGGGCTGAGGTGGTAAAGAATGCAAGAATCAGGAAGATTGCCGCATGGACAGCGCTCTTTGCGGTAATAACACGGAAGGCTGCGAAAAGTAGAATTGCACTAAAGAGATAGAAAAGGAGAGCAGTCATTATCTGTATCTCCCATCAATTTCAAGATCAGCCGTCAGTTGTGGCTCCTGTTCATCCCCAATCCTCAACAGTGCCTCCTTGGTCATGACATTCTCGCCACGCTCCTCAAAACTGTATTCATAAATTCTTGTCTCTACAATTGCCTCAACAGGGCAGGCCTCTTCACAGTAACCACAGAAGATGCATTTAAATAGATCAATCTCATATTTTGTTGTTCTGCGATTGCCGTAGTTTCTTGATCTGCCAGCACCATTACCAACCTTCGGCTGTTCGGGGCGGTTACCAACCTTCGGCTGTTCGGGGCGATTACTCTCAGGTGCATCCTCATCTCGCGGTGCCGCCTCGATAGTAATTGCCATCGCAGGACATACTGCCTCGCAGAGCTTACAGGCGATACAGCGCTCCTCGCCATCCGGGTAGCGGCGCAGGGCGTGCAGGCCACGGAAACGTGGGGACTGCGGAGCCTTCTCCTCTGGATAGTTGAGGGTAAACTTTTTCTTGAAGAGATTTCTTCCAGTAACATTCATGCCCTGGAAGAGCTCCCAGAATGTCCATGTCTTGATGATCTTAATCAGCTTATCCATTCATCAAGCTCCCAACACACCATCAAACCAAGGGCCAATTTCCGCATAAATAGCCACGCCTTCCACAAACAGCCAGAAGATTGTCACCGGTAAAAATACCTTCCACCCAAGACGCATTAGCTGGTCATAGCGGTAACGGGGGAACGTTGCTCTAAACCATAGGAAAAGGAAGAGGAAGATCGACATCTTCATCAACAACCAGAATAGTCCAGGAACCCACGCTGTCATCTCACCCAACAGAGGAACACCTGCAAATGGTGAGAGCCACCCACCAAGGAAGAGGATACTTGCCAATGCTGCAATCAGAATCATATTGGCATACTCAGCGAGGAAGAAGATCGCAAAGGTCATGCCTGAATACTCCACATGGAAACCTGCCACGATCTCGGACTCACCTTCCGCAACATCAAACGGTGCACGATTTGTCTCTGCAACCCCGGAGAGAAAATAGACCACAAAGAGCGGTAGCAGAGGTAACCAGTACCAATCAAGAAGAGTACCTTCTTGAGCACGAACAATATCGCCAAGATTGAGGCTGCCAGCAGCCATCAGTACACCAACCAGCGCAAATCCCATTGCAATCTCATAGGAGACCACCTGAGCCGCCGAGCGCAGCGCCCCGAGGAATGCATACTTCGAGTTGGAGGCCCATCCGGCAATAATTACACCATAAACTCCAACTGAGGTAAGGGCCAGAATATATAACAGACCAGCATCAAGATTTGACAGCACCATTCCATCATCAAACGGAATTACCGCCCAGGCAGCCAGTGCTGGTGCAATAGAGAGCACTGGTGCCACTACAAACAGGGCCTTGTTTGCACCAGTTGGGAGGATAATCTCCTTGAACATCAATTTCAGTGCATCGGCAATCGGTTGCAACCACCCTTTTGGACCAACCCGGTTTGGTCCAACACGAACCTGCATATAACCAATGATTTTCCGTTCTGCATAAGTGAGATAGGCAACACTAATCATCAGCGGAGCCACAATGGCAACAATCTTGATCAAGGTCCAGAGCACAGTGATCACCTCATCTGGCAGTCCAAACATTATATTGCACCTCCATTCTCAACTCGAGAAAAGGATATCTGCTGTAGTGGTTCAGAGCGACGCACAAGTGCATCAACCTGATAGATTGGTGATCCAGCTTCAGTAGTTGATTCCTGATCCCCAAGATCAGATGGGGCACTCCATGACCACTGCTTGTCATCAGCTTGATCACAGGCACTCTTTAACTCTTCCAGAATATCTTCTGAACTGTCAAAATCAAACCCATCAATATTGGCCAACGTACCAAGCACTCTCAAAATCTTCCAGCCTGGGCGTGATCCACCCATTGGTGCCACTGCTCCGCTGAAGCTCTGCCACTTACCCTCTGCATTTACAAAAGTACCAGAGGTCTCGCTGAATGCCGCCATGGGCAGGATAACATCTACATTATCTCTTATTACCGGGTCTGCAAACAGGGATAGTGAAACCACAAAATTACTGGAGTTGACAAGATCAGCAGAGATATCTCGCCCCCCCTCAACTCCTGTCAGCACCAGTGCTTTGGGTGGCAGCTCTACCATTGTTGCAATATCTTTTCCTGTTGCATCAACAGATGCACCAGCCACACCACTGTGTGGAACAGCACCAGCAAGTGCTCCACCAAGAGCATTGGAACCTTCAGTTACAACACTGAATATTCCGGAAGCCATCGTTGCGATTGCCCCTGCAAGGGCATAGATTACTGACTGGTTCCGGTCCCGATAGGCGATCTCACCCATCAACACCATACTCTTCGCCCCATTAATCAGTGAGTCTGCAACTGCTCTATGTGACTCTGTAACTACAGCATTTGAGACCAGAGCCGACAGGCCTGCTAGCTCACCACCCTTGCCAAGATCAACCATTGCCTTGGTGACTGCAGCTAAATCACTGGTTAAGCGGTCAGTCACTATCTGCTCGGAGAGGGAAAAATTAAACTCAATACCGTCAGGATTAAGTGTTGAAACAGCACCACCATTCAGGGCGGCCTTGCGGACTCTGTGGGATAACAGGGGCTGCTCATGTCGCAGATTGCTGCCTACAATCAGAATGGAGTCCATCCCTTCAATATCATTAATGGAGCACCCCAGTTGTGGCGCGATCTGTTCTGATTGAGCGGAGAAATCCTGTTGGTGCAATCGGTAATCAATATTTGATGAACCCAATCCACGCATCAATTTTTGTAACAGATAAAACTCTTCTGTCGTGCTACTTGGTGAGGCAACAGCACCTATGGCATCGCCACCATGTTCTGATGCAGCCGCCTTGAGACCATTAACAGCAGTCTCCAGTGCAGTCTGCCAATCTGTCTCTACCAGCTCACCAGATTCATCCCGCACCATTGGCTGGGTTGATCTGTCATCACTACCGAGTCCGAGATAGCTAAAACGGTCACGATCAGAGATCCAGATCTCATTGATATCCCCGTTTTCTCGTGGGATAACTCGCATCACCTTACCCTGACGAGTCTGGATCTGAATATTAGAGCCAACCGCATCATGAGGTGCGATACCCGGCAGACTATTCATCTCCCATGAACGTGCCGAAAAGAGGAATGGCTTTGAGAGTAGTGCACCAACCGGACAGAGGTCGATCATATTGCCCGACAGCTCTGAACTCAGGGTTTTACGTACATAGGTACCAATCTCCATATGATCACCACGTCCGGTACCACCAAGCTCTGTTACTCCAGCAATCTCTGTGCTGAAACGTATACAGCGGGTACAGTGGATACAGCGAGTCATCTCGGTTGATACCAGAGAACCATAATCCTTGTCTTTTACAATCCGCTTGTTCTCACCATATCTGGCTTTATATCCTCCATACCCCAGAGCCATCTCCTGCAGATCACACTCCCCGCCCTGATCACATACCGGGCAGTCCAGTGGATGGTTGATCAGCAGGAACTCCATCACGCTCTTCTGTGCAGCAATGGCTTTTGGTGACTTTGTCCACGCCTTCATGCCGTCAGTTACCGGGGTTGCACAGGCAGGGAGCATCTTTGGTGCATTCTCAACCTCAACCAGACACATCCGACAGTTGGCTGAGACAGAGAGTTTCTTGTGATAACAGAAACGCGGGATCGAGATGTTATTGGCATCAGCAACCTCAATCAACATCTGCCCCTGCCTGGCTTCAAGCTGAGTATTGTTGATTTCAACAGTAACTATGTCTTTCTGCGTATCCATTGTCATTAATAGTCTCTAAAGTTTCGACAGTCCTGTATCTACAGCACGTTCAGGCACATCCCTGTGTCACTCGGCTACACCCATCCAGGGCACAGACGGCTGTAGCTGCAGGATTGTCAAAACTTATACAAATATTCATATCTCTCTCTACCAGTCCGATGTCACCATGCACTGCTTGTGGTCAATATGGTGCTGGAATTCATCACGATAATGTTTCAGGAAGCTGCGTACAGGCATCGCCGCTGCATCTCCCAACGCACAGATGGTGTTGCCCTCAATGTTTCCAGCTACACTGTCGAGCAGATCAATATCTTCCTGAGCTCCACTGCCATCCTCAATTCTCTGGGTTACCCGTGAGAGCCAACCCGTACCCTCACGGCACGGGGTGCACTGCCCGCAGGACTCCTCATAATAGAAGTAGGCCAGACGGGCCAGAACCCGTGGCATGCAGGTAGTCTCATCCATCACGATCACAGAGCCTGCACCAAGCATGGAACCCGCTGATGCGATGGAGTCATAGTCCATATTGATCTCCATCATCTGCTCGCCCGGTACTACTGGAGTAGATGATCCGCCCGGAATTACAGCCTTCAGTTGGTGTCCATCTCGAACTCCGCCTGCCATCTCCAGCAGTTCGGAGAATGGTGTTCCCATTGGAACTTCGTAGTTCCCAGGCCTATTTACATGGCCTGATACGGAAAACAGTTTCTCCCCTCCAGCATTGGGTAGCCCCTGATCGAGGAACCACTGTCCACCTTTAGAGAGAATAACCGGAATAGAGGCGAGACTCTCTGTGTTATTTATTGTGGTGGGACGACCATAGAGACCAAATCCGGCAGGGAATGGCGGCTTGAAACGCGGCTGCCCCTTCTTGCCCTCAATGGAATTCAGTAGTGCTGTCTCTTCACCACAGACATAGGCACCAGCACCAAGATGGGAGTGGAGCTGAAAGTCAAAACCGCTACCGAGAATATTATCTCCCAGCAGTCCGGCGGCACGCGCCTCTTCCAGTGCCCCCTCAAAGCGGCTGTATGGCTCCCAGAACTCGCCGCGGATATAGTTGTAGCCAGCCGATGCGCCGATACAGTAACCGGCAATAATCATCCCCTCAATCAGTTGATGAGGGTTGTAGCGGAGGATGTCACGGTCCTTGCAGGTTCCAGGCTCACCCTCGTCCGAATTGCAGACTATATATTTCTGTCCCGGCGCACTACGGGGCATAAAGCTCCACTTCAGCCCGGTTGGAAAACCTGCACCACCGCGTCCACGCAGGGCAGATAGTTTAATCTCTTCAATCAACTCTTCTGGCGAGGTTTTCTCACCAAGTATTTTTTTTACCACCTCATAGCCGCCACTGCTCTGGTAGGCGGCGAGGGTCCAGGAGTTCTCGAGGTGGTTATTTCTGAAACAGACCTGATTAGCCATGGTTAGCTCTCCTGCCTCAGTTCGTCGAGTAGACTGTCAATCTTCTCGGGGTTGAGGTGCTCATGGTAGTGCTCCCCCACCTGCATGACCGGGGCATTGACACAGGCACCCAGACACTCCACCTCTTTCAGAGAGAAGACTCCATCTTCGGTAACCTCACCAAATCCAATACCAAGCTTCTCTTCAAGGTGATCAACAACCCCTTTTGAATTTCTCAACATGCAGGATATGTTGGTGCAGACACAGAGTTTGTGTTTACCGACCGGTTTATGTTCATACATGGAGTAGAAGGTGGCAACCTCGTAGACATTGATTGGCGGCATATCCAGATACTCGGCCACCTCATCCATCATTTCCGTGGTCAGTGATCCACTATTTTCGTCCTGGACAATACGCAGTGCAGCCATTACTGCAGACTGCTTCTGCTCTTCTGGATATTTTTCAATCCAGCGATCAATGTCTGCACGTGCTGCTTCTGAGATTGTCATGCCCATTACAAATCTCCACCGACAGCACGGTTCAGCTCATAACAATATGGGAAATTCAGCACGTTGCGAGTATATCCATATACGCTCGACTGCGGCCATCCCTGGCCACTGACGGCTGAATTTCCCATATTGTCATAACCTATGTAATGCTTGTTCATCGATCAATCTCACCAAATACAACGTCCATGGTACCAATCACTGTTACCACATCAGCCAGCATATGTCCCTTAACCATATCTTCCATGGCAGCCAGATGGGCAAAACCTGGGGCTCTAATCTTGAGTCGGTAGGGCTTGTTTGCACCATCAGAGAGAATATAGGTGCCAAACTCTCCCTTGGGATGCTCTACCGCTGCATAGGCCTCACCCTTGGGAATTGTGTATCCCTCTGTAAAGTATTTGAAGTGGTGGATCAGTGACTCCATCCCCTCCTTCATCTCTGCACGCGGTGGTGGAGCCACCTTCTGGTCAGCAGCCATAACCGGCCCTGAATTACTCTTCAACCAATCTACACACTGCTTGATGATGCGGTTTGATTGGCGCATCTCCTCCATTCTGACCAGATAACGATCGTAACTGTCGCCATTTACTCCAACCGGAATCTCAAAATCAAGTCTGTCATAGACCTCGTAAGGCTCCTTGCGACGCAGGTCCCATGGAATGCCGGAACCTCGGATCATTGGTCCTGTAAACCCAAGCTGCCTGGCCAGATCCGGGGGAATAATGCCGATATCAACAGTCCGCTGTTTCCAGATACGGTTATCGGTTAGAAGAGTCTCGTACTCATCAACCAGTTTGGGGAAACGCTCGGTAAAGTTCTCGATAAAGTCCAGCACAGAACCATCACGTCCTATATTCTGTCGCTCCAGATCCTTATCGCTTCTCCAGCGATTTGGCTTGTGCTTTGGCATCTCGTCTGGCAGGTCACGATAGACCCCGCCAGGGCGATAATATGCTGCATGCATACGGGCACCGGAGACCGCTTCATAGAGATCCATCAGATCTTCACGCTCACGGAAGCAGTAGAGGAATACTGTCATTGCACCCACGTCCAGCGCATGGGTTCCCAGCCACATCAGGTGGTTGAGGATTCGGGTGATTTCGTCAAACATCACCCTGATATATTGTGCTCTCTCCGGAACCTCCAGCTGCAGCATCTTCTCGATAGTCATCACATATGCGTGTTCATTGCACATCATGGAGACGTAATCGAGTCGATCCATATAGGGGATGCTCTGGTTATACATCCTCTTTTCTGCAAGCTTCTCTGTTGCACGATGCAGTAGACCAATATGTGGATCTGCACGTTCAATCGTCTCGCCGTCCATCTCCAGGATAAGGCGCAACACACCATGCGCAGCAGGGTGCTGAGGACCGAAGTTAAGCGTAAAATTCTTGATCTCTGTCGCTGACTCAGACATAGCGATTGTCCTTGCGCACTACACGTGGAGTATTCACCCTCTCCTCAATGGATACAGGCTCATAAACAACCCTCTTCTGCAGATCGTCATATCGCATCTCGACATTGCCAACCATAGGGAAGTCCTTGCGGAATGGGTGTCCAATAAAACCGTAGTCAGTTAAAATTCTTCTAAGATCTGGATGCCCATCAAATACAATCCCAAACAGGTCGAACGCCTCTCGTTCATACCAGTTTACAGATTTCCAGATATCGATAACCGATGGCACAATCGGAAATTCATCATCTTCAGCAAAGACGCGCACTCGCAAGCGCTCATTAAGACGGGTAGACAGAAGATGAAGAACGACTGCATAACGTCTCCCCGTCCATACCTCCCCTGCCTCTTTTCCATATTCCGAGTAATCAACCCCACAAAGGTCAATCAGCTGATCTAGCTGAAAATGTGCCCTCTCTTGTAGAGCACCACAAAATGCAAGGTAGTCAGATGCGCTAACCTCAACTGTCAGCTCACCAAGCTCATCACTAAACGAGAGCTCCATATCCTCAAACCGCTCCTCAATCCGCTCCTGCAGTGTGTCGTCAGTCAGTGCCATTATTAACGTGCAATTGTGTTGGTACGACGAATCTTGTCGTGCAGTTGAAGAATTCCGTAGAACAGCGCCTCTGCAGTTGGTGGACAACCGGGCACATATATATCTACCGGCACGATACGGTCACAACCACGTACAACTGAATATGAGTAGTGGTAATAGCCTCCACCATTGGCGCAGGATCCCATGGATATTACCCAGCGTGGTTCGGACATCTGGTCATAGACTTTGCGCAGTGCAGGGGCCATCTTGTTGACCAGGGTTCCTGCCACGATCATCACATCAGACTGGCGTGGACTGGGGCGGAAAATCATGCCGAAACGGTCAAGATCATAACGTGCTGCCGCAGAGTGCATCATCTCAACCGCACAACAGGCAAGACCAAAAGTCATTGGCCACATGGAACCAGTACGAGCCCAATTGATAAGTTTGTCAGCAGTGGTGGTTACAACACCCTCTTCAAGTAGCCCCTCTATTCCCATTCCAGAGCCCCCTTCTTCCACTCATAGATAAATCCGATCACCAAAATAGTCAGGAAAATACCCATTGCAACCAGACCCACTACCCCGATCTTGTCGAGCACAATGGCCCATGGAAAGAGGAATGCAATTTCCAGATCAAAGATAATAAAGAGGATTGCGACCAGATAGAAACGTACATCAAACTTCATGCGCGAGTCCTCGAAGGGCTCGAATCCACACTCATAAGGAGAATTCTTCTCTCTGTCTGGACGATGCTCACCTAACAGAAAACCTATAGCTATCGGACCGACTCCGACAGCAAGGCCAATGACAATAAACATCAAAACAGGTAGGTAATTTTCTAACATTATTATTGTATTATTCCCGCTCCATCCAACGGAAAGCCCAGTGTACCTTTTCTCAACAGGATGGACAAAAAAATCCACCCTCTATCTTACCCAAATCTTGCAAGTAATCGTGCAAGCTCCAGGTCTTAAAAAATGGTGCCGAAGGCCGGACTTGAACCGGCACGGCTTACGCCACTACCCCCTCAAGATAGCGTGTCTACCAATTCCACCACTTCGGCAATAAAAACTATCTCTTACTTCTCTTCAGGAACCGGTATGCCACCACTTGGGCCCGCCCCCTGCTCAGTCAACTGCTCAAGAATCTTCTCTTCAACAGGCACCTGCCCCCCTCTCTCTTCAACAGGCTGTAGGCGATCAACCACACTGGTTGCCACCTCTTCCTTATTTCCAGAAAAGTATGCCAAAGAGAGGCTGGTGATGAAAAATATTGTTGCCAATCCGGCAGTTAGTCGTGTCATGAAGGATGCTGACCCCTCAGATCCAAAAACTGTTGCAGAGGCACCACTACCAAATGCAGCGCCCGCATCTGCCCCTTTGCCCTGCTGTATCAAAATAAGTCCAACCATCGCTACTGCCGCGAAAACGTGAACCAATAAAAGTATTGTCTGCATCTTTACTTATCCTGCGGCGCGACCAATTGCGAGGAAATCTTCTGCCTTCAGAGAAGCTCCGCCAATCAATCCACCATCAATATCTGGCTGAGCCAGAAGATCTGCTGCATTACCTGCATTCATGCTGCCGCCGTACTGAATACGCAGACCATCAGCCACTGCCTGATCCTGTTTACCAACATGTGCGCGTATAAAGGCATGAACCTCTTGCGCCTGTTCAGGGGAGGCAGTCTTTCCTGTACCGATTGCCCATACAGGCTCGTAGGCAATAATTGAGTTCTCAAGCGCCGCCACACCATAAGCATTAATTACTGCGTCGATCTGCCGTGCACAAACTGCCTCTGTTACCCCCTCTTCGCGCTCCTCCAGAAGCTCGCCAACACATAGAATTGGAGTAATTCCTGCATCCTGTGCCGCCTTGAACTTTTCTGCCACCAGCTCGTCACTCTCACCACGAATATTACGACGCTCTGAATGACCAACAATTACATATTTACAGTTGAAATCATTAAGCATGGAACCTGCTACCTCACCTGTATAGGCTCCTGATGCTGCATTACTTAGATCTTGTCCGCCCAGTGCGATATCTGTCCCTGCAACCAGTGCCGAGACCTCAGCAAGATAGGCCGCAGGTGGACATACCGCCATCTCGGCGACATTCACCTCTCCGATTCCACTCTTCAGACCAGCCACCAGAGCACGAATACTCTCGAGTGATCCATTCATTTTCCAGTTTCCAGCAATAATTGGCTGACGCATTGGTAACTCCCTTCCACGAAATTGCAGCGGCGAATCTTAGCGATTCAGCGCCAATAAATCAATCTAAATTGGTAACTACTCAACAGATGCTAGGACTACAAAGGGGTCAGGTCTTTACTTTTGCGCGCAAAAGTAAAGACCTGACCCTCCAAGCTGCTTTTTTCAGGGAAAGCCTGCCCGTGCTTGAGCTTAGCTTCCTACCTGTTGCCGAACCACCTCTGCCAACTCTTCAGCCATGGCAGTGACCTCTGCCTCATCCTTCCCTTCTACCATCACCCGAACCAGAGGCTCGGTACCCGATGGACGTAGCAATATGCGCCCTCTATCCCCAAGCCTCTCCTCTGCAGAGCCAACCGCCTGCTGAATCACCTCACTATCGGCAACTCCTCTCTGTTGAAGCGGAACATTGATCATTTTCTGGGGATATAGAGCCACATCTGCAGTCAATTCGGCCATGGTTTTTCCTCTCTCCACCATCTCAAACAACACCTGCAGAGCACTAACCACACCATCACCGGTTGTTGTTCTATCCAGACAGATCAGGTGACCTGATGACTCTCCGCCTATAACCCCACCATTTGCATCCAGCATCTCCAATACATAGCGGTCACCAACTGCCGCCCTCATAAACTGGATGTTATGACTGGCATATGCATGCTCTACACCAAGATTAGTCATCAGGGTCCCAACCACTGGACCACTGAGCGCATTCTGTCGCTGCCTGGAGCGGGCAATAATGTAAAGAAGAAGATCACCATCAATAATCTTGCCACCACTATCAACCATAATGCAGCGATCCCCATCACCATCCAGACCAACACCAAGATCTGCGCCGTGCTTCTTGACCATATCCACCATCACCCCAGGAGAGGTTGAGCCAACCTCATGGTTGATATTCAATCCATCAGGGGTGTTACCTATTACCACAACCTCTGCACCAAGCTCAGTAAATACATGTGGAGCTGTTGCATAGGTCGCTCCATTGGCACAATCGACCACCAGTTTCAGGCCTTGCAGTGAAAAACCTGCAGGAACAGTTCCTTTACAAAATTCAATATATCGCCCAGGCGCATCATCTACGCGGCGGGCCTTGCCCAGATTCGATGATTCAACTGTATTCATAGGCTTCTGTAGCAGCGCCTCAACCTCGTGCTCCCAGCTGTCTGGTAACTTTTTCCCCTCAGCAGAGAAGAACTTGAAGCCATTATCATAAAATGGATTATGTGATGCACTAATCACAACTCCAGCCAGTGCGCGCAAGGTGCGGGTAAGATATGCAACTGCCGGGGTTGGCATAGGTCCCAACAGGCCAACGTCAACTCCTGCTGCGGAAAATCCTGCCTGCAGAGCGGACTCGAACATATATCCAGAGATACGGGTATCCTTGCCGATCAGCACCATGCCATGCTTCTCTCTGGATAAAACCTTGCCTGCAGCATATCCAAGACGCATCGCAAAGTCTGGAGTAATTGGTGGCTCCCCAACCTTCCCACGTATTCCATCAGTACCAAAATAAGTTCTACTCATGCACTCTGCTCCCTAAGCAGGCCTGCACCCAATAGTGCCTCCCTGGTCTCTTTCACATCATGTACCCGCACAATGTCTGCTCCACGCTCTACAGCAACCACTGCTGCTCCGACACTACCCCATACTCTATCTCCAACTGGCGCATCGTCAAGCACTGCTCCAACCATTGACTTCCTTGATATTCCAACAAGCAGGGGGAGATCCAGGCTCTTGAAACCATGCAAATCTCTAAGCAACTTGTAGTTATGTTCCAGTCTCTTGCCAAAACCAAATCCAGGATCTATCAGCAGATTTGATCGTGGGATTCCTGCCAGCTCACAATCGGCAATCCTGCCTCTCAGGAACCTGATAACATCATCAGTAACATCCTCATAATCGGGCGACTCCTGCATGGTTCTCGGCTGCCCCTGCATATGCATCAGAGATACCGGGACATCAAGTAGTGCTGCCATAGCCATGGCACCATCTTCTTGAAGAGCACGAACATCGTTTATCAATCCTGCCCCTGCATTGACTGCGGCCTCCATTACCTCTGGCTTGCTGGTATCAACCGATATGATGACATTTATATTTTTGTGAATAGCCTCAACTACAGGTATTACCCGTTGCAACTCCTCCTCAACAGTTACCGCAGATGCACCTGGCCTGGTTGATTCACCACCAATATCGATGATATCCGCACCACTATTAGCCATGTTGGCAGCCTGAGACAGTGCTGCATTTAGAGCAAGGTACTCTCCCCCATCAGAGAAGGAGTCAGGAGTAACATTGAGAATCCCCATTATCTGGGGAGTGTGAAAATTCAAATCCAGCTCTTCAGTGCTGGTTGGCAGGACCACCTATGGAAGAGTCCGACCCCTTGTCTTTGTCTGTTGACGATATTTCCGCCTTGATCGACTCCTCTGATCCACCCTCGTTATCTGAATCACTCCAATCCTCTGGTGGCTGCGGTGCTCTCCCCTCCATAATATCCTTGATCTGATTTTCATCAATGGTCTCAAAACGAATCAGGGCATCGGCCATCATGTCGAGCTTATCCCGACTGTTTTTCAGGATATCCTCGGAACGTTTGTAATTACGGTCAATCAGTGAACGTATCTCCTCATCAATCAGATGGGCAGTCTCATCAGAGACCTCTTTATGTTTGGTGACAGAACGTCCAAGAAACACCTCTCCCTCCTCTTCAGCATAGGTCAACGGCCCCAGCTTATCGGACAGACCCCATTTCGTAACCATGTTGCGTGCAATATCGGTTGCACGCTCAATATCATTGGAGGCACCAGTGGTAACCGCATCCTTGCCAAACACTATCTCCTCGGCAATACGCCCACCAAAAAGGCTGGATATCTGACTCTCAAGACGCTGTTTGCTGTGGCTGTAGCGATCACCCTCCGGAAGGAACATGGTTACACCCAGAGCCCGTCCACGGGGAATAATTGTCACCTTGTAGACAGGGTCGTGATCAGGAACCGAGAGTCCGACAATCGCGTGCCCAGCCTCATGAAATGCTGTAAGAGCTTTCTCATCATCACTCATCACCATGGAGCGGCGTTCTGCCCCCATCATGATCTTGTCCTTGGCTTTCTCAAACTCAACCATATTGACAAGGCGTTTCCCCGCCTTGGCAGCAAATAGTGCAGCCTCATTAACCAGGTTGGCCAGGTCTGCGCCAGAAAATCCTGGGGTACCACGCGCCAGCACCTTCGGTTTGACATTCTTGGCAACTGGAACCTTGTTCATGTGAACCTTGATAATCTGCTCGCGGCCACGCACATCAGGTAGCGGCACCACAACCTGGCGATCGAAACGACCAGGACGCAAAAGTGCGGGATCAAGCACATCGGGGCGGTTGGTGGCTGCAATAACGATCACGCCATCATTGGCCTCAAAGCCATCCATCTCTACCAGTAACTGATTAAGGGTCTGTTCACGCTCATCATGTCCGCCACCTAAACCAGCTCCACGATGACGCCCAACCGCATCGATCTCATCAATAAAAATGATGCATGGTGCATTCTTCTTCGCCTGCTCAAACATGTCACGAACACGAGAGGCTCCAACACCGACAAACATCTCTACAAAATCAGAACCTGAGATAGTAAAAAATGGAACCTTTGCCTCGCCTGCAATTGCCTTTGCAAGCAGTGTCTTACCGGTACCAGGGGAGCCTGTCAGTAGTACACCGCGTGGAATCTTGCCCCCAAGTTTCTGGAATTTGCCCGGATCCTGCAGAAAATCTACCAGCTCAGAGACCTCCTCTTTGGCCTCCTCTACACCAGCAACATCGGCAAATGTAACCTGTACCTGATCCTCATTAAGGAGGCGCGCCTTGCTTTTACCAAATGACATTGGGCCACCCTTGCCGCCCATACCACCCTGCATCTGACGCATAAAGAAAATCCAGACCCCGATCAACAGCAGCATGGGGAACCAGGAGATAAATATCTGCATCAACATACCCTGCTGTTCAGGAGGTTGTGCATTGATGACTACGCCATTATCAATAAGATCACCCATCAACCCACTATCACCAGGATTGTACGAGATGAATGATTGCCCGGAACTGTTGACCCCCTTCAACACAGGACCTTCAATATCAACACTGCTCACCCGCCCCTGACGAACATCAGTAATAAACTGGGAGTACGCCACATTTTGCGAGTTGGAGTTGGTTGGTCCAAAACTGTTAAAAACAGACATAAGGACCGTTGCAATAACGACCCAAAGGAGGATATTTTTCATCATGTCATTCAAGGTAGTGTTCCTGGATTTTATTGGTATCTCTACTGTATGGGGGCAAGTATACCCGAATTCAAGTGGTACTCTGCACTTCAGCCCCTGAATTTTCTGGCCAACAGATAGACCTCACGACTACGATTTCTTGATGCTTTTGGTTTTCTGGTAATTACCACAGAGAAATCTCTCCTTAGAGCACGCAGCAGCTCATCGAAACCATCTCCCTGGAATACCTTCATCAGAAGATCTCCGCCCTTTTTCAGATTTTGTTTTGCGAAATCATGTGCCATCTCAACAAGCATCATTGCTCGAGGAATATCTACTGCACTCATTCCACTCATATTCGGCGCCATATCGGAGAGAACCAGATCAACCTTCTCTTCCCCTACAATCTCCAGCAGCTGTTCCAGAACATCATCATCCCTGAAATCACCCTGTAAAAATGTTGCTCCCGGTACTGGCTCTATATCTAACAGATCCATGGCAACCACTGCCCCACCTTTTCCTGCTTTTTTTACCGCAACCTGAGTCCAGCCTCCTGGAGCCGCTCCCAAATCCACAATTCGCTGTCCAGGACGCAACAGATGGTCTTTCTTGTCAATCTCCAGCAGTTTATAGACTGCACGCGAGCGGTATCCCTCTGACTGAGCCTTTTTCACAAACTCGTCATCAAAATGCTCCTGTAGCCAGCGGCTACTACTTTTACTTCTTGCCACAGTGAATTCTCGACATTACCATACGCATCTTATTTACAAGGGACAGGCTCTAAGGGCTCTCAAATATAGTTATGGATCTTACAGGAAAACAGAAACGTCACCTTCGCGGATTGGGTCATGAGCTTCACCCATTAGTTACAGTTGGTGGAAATGGTCTCTCCGAGGGGGTTCTATCAGAACTGGATCAGTCCCTTGAGCATCACGAGCTGATCAAGATTCGGGTCAATGCCGGAGATCGTGAGGAGCGCAAAAACCTGATTGATGAACTTGTCACTAAAAGTGGGGCCGCCCTTGTGCAGACTGTTGGACATGTTGCTCTGCTCTACCGCAAAGCAAAAACACCATCACTGCAAATCCCCAAGTAGCTCATACTCCACGTAGCTCATACAAGTAGCTCACATATGGCTCTCCCTAAAAGCTCAGGGAATATATAGAATCTCTACAATCTCCAGATTTCTGGTGCCTCCGGGCGTCTGCACCACTGCAGGCTCTCCCTCTTCCTTGCCGATTAATGCCCGGGCAATCGGTGAATTAATGGATATACGCCCCTCTTTGATATCAGACTCGTCATCTCCAACAATCTGGTAGGTAATCTCTTCTCCACTATCTTCATCTTCCAATACTACAGTCACACCAAATACAACACGTCCATTCTGTGGCAAGGTAGAGACATCAATCTCCTGAGCATTACTAAGCTTTGCTTCAAGATCCTGAATTCTGCCCTCGATAAATCCCTGCTGCTCACGGGCCGCATGGTATTCTGCATTCTCCTTGAGATCCCCGTGTGCACGTGCCTCGGCAATGGCATCCACCACCTCTGGGCGCTCTACTGATTTAAGGTGATGTAGCTCCTTACGAAGTTTTTCTGCACCTTTTACTGTTAATGGAATCGTGTTCATGAGGCTTCTCCATGTAGATCCTGTAACCTATTAACCTCACGATCATCCAGCTTGGAGAGTGCATAAGCCACCGCCTGCGCCCCAGCCACCGTTGTAAAGTAGGTAATCTTCTGATTTAGTGTCTCGCGACGGATAGAGTATGAGTCGGAAATTGCATGTTTCCCTTCCGTAGTATTGATGATGAGATCAATCTCGCCATTCTTGATCCGGTCCACAATATGAGGGCGCCCCTCTGTTACCTTATTAATGCGTTCGCAGGAGATAGAGGCACTATTCAGCGATTTTGCGGTCCCACTTGTTGCAACCAGCTCAAATCCGGCATCTGACAACTCTCTGGCAACCTTGATGATCGCCTCTTTGTCACCATCACGAACACTGATGAATGCTCGTCCAGATTTGGGAAGAGGTCCACCAGCAGCAAGTTGTGATTTTGCGAAGGCCTCGCCAAAGCTGTGGCCAACCCCCATCACCTCTCCGGTTGATTTCATCTCCGGCCCCAGTAGCGGATCCACTCCCGGAAACTTAACAAACGGGAATACCGCCTCCTTGACCGAGAAGTAGTCGGGAACAATCTCTGTTGTTACCCCCTGCTCACTGAGGCTCTGGCCAGCCATACAGCGGGCTGCTACCTTGGCCAGTGGTCGTCCAATCGCCTTGGAGACGAAGGGAACAGTACGGGATGCACGTGGATTGACCTCCAGGACGTAGATATTATCTCCCTCAGCGGTTCTCTGAATCGCAAACTGCACATTCATCAGACCCAACACTTTCAATTCAAGCGCCATTGCACGAGTCTGTTCGCGTAGACGATCCTGAACCTCATCGGAGAGATCATATGGCGGCAGTGAGCATGCAGAATCACCAGAGTGAACTCCGGCCTGCTCAATATGCTGCATGATGCCGCCGATCACCACATCGGTGCCGTCACAGATTGCATCCACGTCCACCTCGATTGCGTCATTGAGGAAACGGTCCAGCAGCACTGGGCTCTCATTGGAGACCTGTACGGCCTCGCGGAAATAGGTCTGCAGCCCCTCGGCATCGTGAACAATCTCCATGGCCCGTCCACCCAGCACATAGGATGGGCGTACAACCAGTGGATAACCAATCTCCTCTGCCAATACCAGCGCCTCATCTTCTGCACGGGCAGTACGGTTGGGTGGCTGTAGCAGACCCAGTTTATTAAGCGCCTGCTGGAACCGCTCTCTATCCTCTGCCAGATCAATCGCATCAGGGCTGGTTCCAATAATCGGAACCCCTGCCCTCTCCAGATCCAGCGCCAATTTCAGCGGGGTCTGACCACCATACTGAACGATGACTCCTGCCGGTTTTTCAACCTCAACAACCTCCAGCACATCCTCCAGAGTAAGGGGCTCAAAGTAGAGTCGGTCAGAGGTGTCATAGTCAGTGGAGACGGTCTCTGGATTACAGTTGACCATAATGGTCTCGTATCCATCCTCGCGCATTGCCAGCGCCGCGTGGACACAACAGTAGTCGAATTCAATCCCCTGGCCAATCCGGTTGGGGCCGCCACCAAGCACCATGATCTTGTTATTGTCCGAGGGGTTGGATTCACACTCCTCCTCATAGGTGGAGTACATATAGGCGGTATTTGTGGGGAACTCTGCGGCACAGGTGTCGACCCGCTTGAATACCGGGCGTATACCCAGCTGGTGACGATGGCTACGTACTGTATATTCATCACTCTTCAGTAGAGTTGCCAGACGTCGGTCCGAGAACCCTTTGCGCTTCAGCAGTTTCATCTGCAGCGCATCAAGGTCATTTAGCACACCTGCTGCAACCTCTCTCTCATCCTTAAGCAGATCCTCAATCTGCACCAGGAACCAGGGGTCAATCCAGGTTGCCTCAAAGATCTCTTCCATCGACCAGCCGGCACGGAAGGCATCCGCCACATACCAGATCCGCTCGGGCCCTGGTACCCGCAACTGTTTACGCAGAGTCTCTTTCAGATTGTCTGCATCCAGTGCAATCTTCTCATCCAGCCCGTCAGCGCCTGTCTCCAGCCCCCGAAGTGCCTTCTGCAGCGACTCCTGGAAGGTGCGGCCAATTGCCATCACCTCACCCACCGATTTCATCTGGGTAGTAAGGGTTGCCTCTGCCTGGGGGAATTTCTCAAAGGTGAAGCGGGGAATCTTGGTGACCACATAGTCAATCGACGGCTCAAATGATGCCGGGGTGGCACCACCGGTAATCTCATTCTGGAGCTCATCGAGGGTGTAGCCAATTGCCAGCTTGGCGGCGATTTTGGCAATCGGGAATCCGGTCGCCTTGGATGCCAGTGCTGATGAACGGGAGACCCTTGGGTTCATCTCGATGATGATCATCCGCCCGTTTTCCGGATTGATCGCAAACTGCACATTGGAGCCACCAGTATCAACACCAATCTCACGCAGTACCGCCAGTGAGGCGTTACGCATGATCTGGTACTCCTTGTCAGTAAGGGTCTGTGCCGGGGCAACGGTTATGGAGTCACCGGTATGAACCCCCATGGGATCAAAATTCTCGATTGAGCAGATGATGATGCAGTTATCCTTGTGGTCACGCACCACCTCCATCTCATACTCTTTCCAACCCAGCACCGACTCTTCGATCAGCAACTCATTGGTTGGGGAGAGGTCAAGACCACGCTCACAGATCTCGGCAAACTCCTCACGATTGTAGGCAATGCCACCACCACTTCCGCCCATGGTGAACGAGGGGCGAATAATTACCGGAAAACCGAGCGAGGCCTGCACCTGCTGTGCCTCCTCCATGCTGTGGGCAATATCGGAATTTGGGGTATCCAGCCCTATCTTGTGCATAGCATCACGAAAACGCTCGCGATCCTCGGCCTTGTCGATGGCGTTGCTGGTTGCACCAACCATCTCTACATCGTACTTCTCCAACACACCTTCACGCTCCAGATCAAGCGCACAGTTCAGTGCTGTCTGCCCACCCATGGTTGGAAGCAGTGCATCGGGGCGCTCTTTCTCGATAATTCGTTCAACCGTCTCCCAGTGAATTGGCTCAATGTAGATCGAGTCCGCCATCTCCGGATCGGTCATGATGGTTGCGGGATTTGAGTTAACCAGAATTACCCGGAACCCCTCCTCACGCAGTGCCTTGCAGGCCTGGGCACCAGAGTAGTCAAACTCACACGCCTGCCCAATAACAATCGGGCCTGCGCCAATAATCAGAATGCTTTTAATGTCGGTACGCTTTGGCATTACTCGACTCCCTGCTCAGCTGCGTCACGCGCCTGCTGCATCAACTCAATAAAGTGGTCAAATAGTGGGGCTACATCATGGGGGCCGGGGCTCGCCTCGGGATGCCCCTGAAAGCTGAATGCGGGACAGTCGGTTCGCTCTACCCCCTGCAGGGACTTGTCAAAGAGAGATCTATGAGTTGCTATCAGGTTTTCTGGTAGGCTATTTTCATCAACTGCAAAACCGTGGTTCTGACTGGTGATCATCACCTCTCCACCCTGCAGTGATTGAACAGGATGGTTGGCACCGTGGTGGCCAAATTTCATCTTCTCTGTTTTGGCACCACTGGCCAGGGAGAGTAACTGATGACCAAGACAGATGCCAAACAGCGGCATCTTTTCGTCAAGCAGTCGTTTGATACTGTTCTGTGCGTAGTCGCATGGCTCTGGATCACCAGGCCCATTAGAGAGGAATACCCCGTCAGGGTTGAGTGAGAGCACCTCCTCGACCGGAGTTGTGGCCGGCACCACCTGCAGACGGCAGCCACGATCCACCAGCATGCGGAGGATATTGCGCTTGACCCCATAGTCATAGACCACAACATGCCATGGCAGTGAGGATGGGTTCTCTACCGGTGCCGGCAACCCCTCTTCGAGCTCCCAACTCCCCTGGGCCCAATCGTACTGTCTGTCGGTAGTTACCTCTCTGGCCAGATCCATACCCTGCAGTCCGGGAAAGGCCTTTGCTGCCGCAATGGCGGCATTCTCATCAATCTGGTCACCTGCAACTATGCAGCCGCTCTGTGCACCCTTCTCTCTGAGAATTCTGGTTAGACGACGAGTATCTATACCTGCAATTGCGACTGTATTGTTGCGCACCAGATACTCTGTAAGGGTCTCTTTGCTACGCCAGTTACTCTGAATTTGCGAACGATCACGAATAACCAGCCCTGCAGTCATCACTGCAGGTGACTCTTCATCTTCCGGATTTGTTCCAACATTACCAATGTGTGGATAGGTGAGCGTCACTATCTGACGCATATAGGAGGGGTCTGTCAGGATCTCCTGGTAGCCGGTCATTGCGGTATTGAATACCACTTCACCTACCGCTTTAACAGCAGTGCTGCCAGAAATACCAATTGACTCCCCGTAAAAGAGGCTACCATCTTCCAGTGCCAGTATTGCAGGTGTTGCCATAGTTGATTCGCGCATAGAAAACGGGAGTTACTGTTACGCAAGTCCCGTGTTCAAACTCCAGTCGGTCCAGTATCCGCCCATAATGGGGAGATTTGGCGAATTCTACTCCGAGTGCTGTAAAACGTCCATGCCCTACCCGTGAAAAACCGGG
>JACNFK010000037.1 GCA_014384675.1 Candidatus Thiopontia autotrophica
AGGTGGCGGGATCACTGGAGGGATATCTTGAAAAGTACCTGCAGCAGGTGGTCGCCTTTGGGTATCGGAATGCGCCGCTGGAGGTTGATGCCAGAAAATATGAGGTGGAACAGTAGTTTATTATTCCCAGATGGATATAATGTGGTCAGATGATAGGGAGTAGCTGCTTGTAATGATCAACGACAATCCAACCTGTTACATCATTGCGGGACCTAATGGAGCAGGTAAAACAACATTTGCACTTAGGTATTTGCCTGATGTTGAGAGTTGTTCAAATTTTGTTAATGCAGACATGATTGCTGTGGGGCTCTATCCATTGGCGCCTGAGAAAGACAGAATTGCTGCGTCTCGAATTTTTCTAAAAGAGATTGATAACTATATTGCCTCTCGTGAGAGTTTTGCATTTGAGACTACACTTTCAGGCAAAGGGCATCTGCGCCGTATACGGTATCTGAGACAGAATGGCTGGAGAGTAGTTTTGTTTTATCTGTGGCTACCTAATGTTGAGTATTCTATACAGCGTGTTCAAGAGAGAGTGGAGCATGGTGGTCACAATATTCCGGAAAGTGATATCCGTAGACGTTTTCCAAAGAGTATTTCAAACCTTTTGAATGAATATGCTTCTATTTGTGATGAGACGATATGTATGAATAATCAGTCACGTGAGGCCACGGTAATTTTTAATCAGATTGCTGATCATAGAAACATAGTAGATAATGAGAGATATGAGGATTTGTTAAGGAGTGTTTCTGATGGAACCAATTAGTGATAGAGCAAAACAGGCAGTTCATTCATTAAATAAGGCGATAGCAGATGTTTTGGAGAAAAAGCGTCTTCTTGGTCAATACGCTGTCATGGGCAATGATGGCAAACCTGTTAAGGTTCCTGCATCTCAACTGCCTGTTGCTTCGTAGTGCATTAACCATGCCACCGATACTCGACCCCGTGCACATTCTTCAGTGCAGTGAAGTTGGGGTCGATCTTCTGAAACTTTCTTCTGATCCGCCTGATATGGCCTGTAACCGTGTTGGTCTCCACATAGCGCTGGCGGGTAATTCCCTTTAGCTCGTCATAGCTGCGTACCCGTCCCCGTTGTGAGGTGATCAGGTTGAGGATGAGAAACTCGGTGAGGGTAAGCTCCAGTCTGTTGCCATACCAGTGTGCCGTCCTCTACAACCGCAATGTGGTAACTCATGTTGGCTCTCTCTTCTTTTCTGCTCTCTGGATGCCTCAATACTATTGCCTTGTTGCGACGCTATATGTCGCAGAAATAAATAGACATAGGTTACGCATTTTTAGCGCACTGTTTCGCCACTTTTAATTGCTTCAATAGGGTCTCTTCGTAGGTTGCCATAGAGGCAGCTCCTCCTGGTTGCCCTCCTCATGCGGGGAGGGCTTTTTTGATCGGTTCAGTGGGGCTATTTGTGGTTATCTCAATCGCCATGTATGCGACGAGAAATATTGACTGGTATAGGCTTGGAAAGGAGCAACACAATGACAAATAAGATAACAAGAGGTTTTCTGTTCACCATGTTTGCTGCCATGCAGCTGCTGTCACCACAGGCGTTTTCTGAAGAGCTCCCCAATGACGCTATGAGCTTCATGGATATGCTGAGAGGGGGAGATGAGCAAGGTGCATTCGAGCTACTCTCAAAGCGTGCAATGCTGGGAGATGCCTCCTCCCAGAGCAATCTTGGGGTGCTCTATCAGAGAGGTATTGGGACAGATGTTGATCTGGAGAAGGCATTCATTCTCTTTGAGCTGGCTGCAAAACAGGAGAGTGCATACGGCATCTTCAATCTGGCAGAGATGTATGAGCTTGGTCAGTTTGTAGAGCAGGATCTGCTCAAGGCGTTGACTCTTTATGAGCTCTCTATGGGTGCCCCTGATAGTGATAGAAAGGTGGTTGTGGCAGCAATGGCGGCGATAGTACGAATACAGGAGGTGCAGTCACCGGTGACCAGGGATGACCGCTTAGATGAGGATGATTTACATCAGATGGGGTTAACCATTATGTAGTCGGACATGGTCTGTCGTATTGGTGTTGTACAGGTATAGACACAATGATATTTGGACTGTTTAGGGGCGACAAGATGGAGAGTGGCAATGAATAAGCCGTATGTTGCAGGGAAATTTGTTTCGTGCCCGGGGCTCCATTGATGCTAAGTTTGGTAGGAAGCTGTAGATGAGGCCTGTTGATAAGGCTGTAGAATTACATTAAAATAAGCATCATAATTGATGCTAAATATTATATTGTATTAAATGTTATGGAGCGCATGAAATGAATACGGTACTTGCAAATACTACAGCCAGTGTAACTGAGCTCAAACGTGACTATGCCAACATCATCAAGTCGCTGGATAGTGAGCCAGTTGCCATTCTAAACCACAACAAGCCTGAGGCTTATCTTGTGCCGGCCGCTTCATACGAGATGATGATTGAGTATATCGAGGATCTTGAGGATGCAAGAGTTGTTCGGGAGCGTGGTGATGGGCCATTTATAGAGGTTGATATGGATGAGCTATAGGCTCCGTTTTCATAAGTTGGCATTGCAGGAGTGGAATAAGCTTGATGGCTCAGTCCGTAACCAGTTCAAGAAGAAGCTGGAGGAGAGAATGGAGAATCCACGTCTGTTATCTGCACGTTTAAAGGGGATGTCTGACTGTTACAAGATAAAGTTGCGTGGGTCTGGCTTTAGGTTGGTTTATCGTGTTGATGACAAGGTGTTGTTTGTGTCGGTGATTGCTGTTGGCAAGAGAGAGAAGAACAGGGTTTATAAACATGCCAAAAAGAGGCATTTTTGATCTTATGGTATGATCCAACCGGTAACCAATCAGGTCATTCATGCTGCTGAGGTTGTAGTGTGCAGATTGATCGAGCAAGCTTACTTGAGAAGCGCAAACAGATAATTAATCAAAATTCTTTGGAGTTGAAAATGAAGTTTAGTCCCTGCACTGGAAAATGCACAGATGAAGGAACTCACTGTGAAGGGTGTGGCCGTAGCCATGTAGAAATTGCAGAAATGAGGACCCATGTTGGAAACCTGGTGTCATTCGCAGAAAAAATGGAATATGAAAATATTGAAGATTTTGCAAATGGTGTAGCTGGCAGCATTAAATACAAAATGGGTGAAGGCCACTAAATTCTGTACTCACGACCTACCTGGTCGTGGCCTGCCATACCTTTGGGGTTTGATCTTACATCCTCTCTGAAAGGTATGAACCCAACTCCATATCGGCACCCAGGATATGGCCGGTTAGCCACTGTTCCAGAAATTCAATATCCTTGATGGAGACCTGCCCATCATCATGCAGAACCTTCTGTTGCAGGTTTTTGCCACTTTCAACCAAATCGGCATGTTCCTGCTTGTGATCACTCATCCCCTCATATCCATGCTTCAGCATTAATCTCTCTTCGTGTCTGAAGTGCCAAATTGTGCAACTTATAAGCTCTTCAATAACTGCATTAATGTAGCTGTGAGAATCATTGTCTGCCACGGAGTTAAGGAGAATGTTGAAGAGCTCAACAAGCTTGCGATGATCTTCATCTATCTCCTCTACTTGAACACTAAGCGAATCATCCCAGATTAAATTTTCCACAAGTATCTCTCCAAAATTAGAACTCTTTGACAACGTTACCAAGAATAGGAAATTAATTTTAAACTTTCTGGGCAAAGCATTAGTGAAAACTGATATTGCGATATGCCAAGTTCCTGTACAATATGTATCAACAGGCCCTCCTTTGTGACGGCCTTTTTTTCATTGAGCCAAATAATTATCGGGAATCTATTATGTTTCAGTTGGGTTGTGTCAGCAGGGTCTGTTTCAGAAATGAGATTCTCTCGGGATTAACAGTCGCTCTCGCTCTGGTTCCCGAGGCAGTTGCCTTCTCTTTTGTTGCAGGAGTTGAGCCGCTAGTTGGCCTCTATGCTGCATTTATGGTGGGGTTGTTGGCGGCAATTTTTGGCGGCCGTCCAGGGATGATCTCTGGCGCCACTGGTGCCATGGCTGTGGTGATGGTATCTCTAGTTGCTGACCATGGGGTTGAGTATCTGTTTGCAGCTGTGGTGCTGACGGGGGTTATTCAGATTACAGTTGGCATCATGCGTCTTGGAAAATATATCCGTATTGTTCCTCACCCGGTTATGCTCGGTTTTGTAAATGGCCTGGCTATCGTTATTTTTCTTGCACAGCTACAGCATTTTCAGTTTTCAACAGCAGACGGTGGGATGTCGTGGATGAGTGGTAACCCCATGATGCTGTTTGCAGGTCTGATCATTCTCACAATGGCGATCATCCACTATCTTCCAAAATTGACGGGAGCATTTCCAGCCTCTCTTGCCGCTATTCTTGTGGTCTCTTTTCTGGTAATTGGCCTGGACCTGGATACCAAGCGAGTAGCTGATCTTGCCTCTATTGAGGGTGGCTTGCCAATTTTTCATATCCCCATGGTCCCATTCAACTGGGAGACCATCTACATAGTGTTCCCGTACGCCATTATTCTTGCGGCTGTTGGTCTGATTGAGTCTCTCCTGACGCTAACCCTGATTGATGAGGTAACCGACACTCGTGGTCAAGGAAACCGGGAGTGTGTGGGCCAGGGGATTGCCAATAGTGTAACTGGCCTTTTTGGGGGTATGGGTGGCTGTGCGATGATTGGACAGAGCATGATCAATGTTAACTCTGGTGGTCGTCAACGCCTATCGGGGATCTCGGCCGCACTCTTTTTGTTGGCTTTTATCCTTTTTGCCTCTGACCTTATCGAGGCGATACCGATGGCCGCTCTGGTGGGGGTAATGTTTATGGTAGTACTTGGGACATTTGAGTGGTCAAGCTTACGTATCATGAGAAAGATACCAACCAAGGATGCCTTTGTACTTGTTCTTGTGTCTGGGGTTACGGTAGCTACTGACCTGGCAATTGCAGTTATTGTTGGAGTGATTGTTTCGGCTCTTATCTTTGCCTGGGAGCATGCCAGCCATATAAACATTGAGCAGCAGGATGATGAGGATGGTATAAGAATTTATGAGCTGAATGGCCCCCTGTTTTTTGGGTCAGTCAAAAACTTCCTGGACCTGTTTAGTCCGGCTGATGATCCTGATGAGGTAATTCTGGAGTTCCGCAACTCTCGTGTTGCTGATCACTCTGCGATTGAGGCTATTGATACTCTGGCTGAGAAATATATCCGTGCAGGCAAGAAACTTCATCTACGTCATCTAAGTCCTGAGTGTCGTATTCTTCTACACAAGGCTGGTGATCTGGTAGAGGTTAATCTTCTGGAAGATCCGATCTATCACGTTGCAGATGATGAGCTTGCGTAGTTAAATACTGCTTTCAGAAAACATGATGGGAGAGAATGGATGCCTTCATTTGATACAGTTTCGGAAGTTGATCTGCATGAGGTAACTAATGCTGTAGATCAGGCCAACAGGGAGATCAGCAGCCGTTTTGATCTTAAAAATACAGGTGCCTCGATTGAGCAGAATGAGTCTGAGCTGACACTCAAGGCTGACCAGGAGTTTCAGCTGCATCAGGTTATGGATATCCTTAGAGGCAAAATGGCCAAACGTGGGGTTGATGCAGATGCTATGAATCCCGGTGATATTGAGACCAATATCAGCGAGGCAAGGCAGGGGGTAGCGATTGTTCAGGGAATTGATCAGACCATAGCAAAGAAGATTGTCAAAACCATTAAACAGTCCAAGATAAAGGTACAGGCTGCAATTCAGGGGGAGAAGGTGAGGGTTACCGGCAAGAAGAGAGATGATCTGCAAGCGGTAATGTCTCTGTTGCGTGAGGAGAAATTCTCCGTTCCACTGCAGTTTGATAATTTCAGGGACTGATCTGTCACTACATGCTAATCAAGATCTCCCTGTCCAAACAGCAGCTTTGTCTGGAGGGTGAAGATATAGCGCACTGTTTCCAGGTATCAACTGCGGCCAACGGTGGAGGAGAACAGATGGGTAGTGAATGCACCCCTAGAGGTGCCCACCATGTCCGCATCAAGATTGGGGATGGTTGTCCGCTAGACAGTGTGTTTGTTGGGCGCCGCCCAACTGGTGAGATCTATACTTATGAGTTAGCTCAACAGCACCCTGGACGCGACTGGATTTTGAGCAGAATTATCTGGTTAAGCGGAGATCAGCCCAGAGTGAATCGGGGTGGAGATGTCGATACCCTGCGACGCATGATCTATATTCATGGCACTCCAGAGAGTGAGCCTGTAGGGGTTCCGCTATCACATGGTTGTATAAGAATGCATAATCGTGACCTGGTAACACTGTTTGATCTGGTTGATGCCGGTACACCGGTCATGATTGAGGATTAGGGGGGGGCAGAGCTATGAGTTTAGGTCCAGTTATGGTTGATGTTGATGGCATCGAGCTCTCTTCAGAGGATCGGGATCTGCTCACCGACCCCAGGGTAGGCGGGGTAATTCTCTTTAGCCGTAACTACCACTCCCCCGAGCAGTTAACCAGGCTCTGTGATGAGATCCACAATATACGTTCACCACGACTTCTGATAGGTGTTGATCATGAGGGTGGTCGGGTACAGCGTTTTCGTGAGGAGTTCACTGAAATCCCACCGATGGCACGGTTTGGGGAGAAGCATGATAACAACCGGAAACAGGCGCATCTAGATACCGAGTCGGCAGGGTGGTTGATGGCAATTGAGCTGCTGACCTGTGGAGTAGATTTCAGTTTTGCTCCGGTGCTTGATCTCTCTCATGGAGTAAGCGGAGTGATTGGAGACCGTGCATTCCATCGCAAACCAGAGGTTGTCTCATCCCTGGCACAGAGCTGGATGCGCGGCATGCACAGAGCGGGGATGGCGGCAGTTGGCAAACATTTCCCCGGCCATGGTGGAGTCAAGGCGGATTCTCATGTAGAGGTTCCGGTGGATGATCGTTCCATGGCAGATCTGATGGCCGATGACATTATCCCTTTTGAGCGCATGGTGCAGTATGGGATGGAGGGGGTAATGCCGGCACATGTATACTACAGCTCGATTGAGCCAAACCATCCGGCGGGGTTCTCCAGGTTTTGGCTGCAGGAGGTGCTGCGCAACCGGCTTAATTTTAGCGGGGCAATCTTCAGTGATGATCTAAGCATGGAGGGGGCTGGGTTGATTGGAGGCTACCAGGAAAGAGCGGAGGCTGCACTGGAGGCCGGTTGCGATATGGTGTTGGTATGCAACCATCGTAACCATGCAGTAGAGGTGGTTGATTCTCTGCCTGTGCAGGGTAATCCTTTAGGGACAGCACGTCTGGTTAGGTTGCATGGCAGCACCAGCATTAGCCGGGAAGATCTGATAGGTAGTAGCCATTGGCAACAGGCTGTTGAACGTATTCATGGTATGGAAGGTATTCATACAGAGGAGATGGAGTTGTGAGTGTATCGCTGAGTGAGGTTGAAAAGGTCAGAATGGAGGCAGATTGCCTCTGGAGTAGTGCTGAGGTTGAGTCTGCTCTAGACCAGATGGCGACAACCTTGAGTGAAAAGATTGCACAGAGCCATCCACTTTTGTTGACAGTAATGAATGGGGCGGTAATCCCCATGGGGTATCTACTGACACGTCTGGATTTTCCACTGCAGGTAGATTATGTGCACGCCACACGTTACGGCAAGGAGCTGGTGGGCGGCACTCTGGAGTGGATTGCCCGTCCCAGGATCTCGCTGGAGAAGCGCACAGTTGTCATAGTGGATGATATTCATGATGAGGGCGGTACCCTCGAAGCATTGAGGATATGGGCGCAGGAGCAGGGGGCTGAAGAGGTTATTACGGTAACCCTGGTTACCAAATTACATGATCGCAAAATTGCCCCTCCATCCGACTTTAATGCATTAACTGTGCCGGATCGCTATGTGTTTGGATTTGGTATGGATTACAAAGGGTATCTGAGAAATCTTCCGGGGATTTTTGCCCTAAGTGAACAAGAGTAACTTGTAGTTACGCTTTTTCGGCAACTCTGCTGATAACTGCCCCCTGGTGCAGTTTTGTCTTGATAAGGTCACCACTTCGTAGTGATGCAGCATCCCGAATAACCTCTCCTGTTGCAGTGGTGGTTACACTATAACCACGACCAAGGGTTGCGAGTGGACTGAGCGCATCCAGTGCATGCGAGATTGAGGAGAGCTTGCTGCCCTGATTCTGGAGGTGGTGGCGGAGCGCCTGTGAAAGCTGTTTATGTTGCCTCTGCAGCTGCTGCCTTAACCCACTTATCCTCTCTGCCGGGTTCAGGTGCTGGAGACGGAGCTCCATACGGTCCAACAGTGCCTTTCTGCGGTTAATAGACTCCTGCTGTATGTTGCTCAGCCGCCTCTCTCCCTCATCCAGCCGTTGTGCAAACTGTCTGATCCGTTCGCGCGGATGACGTAGCTCTCTTTTTAATCCGCCAAGGATTATAGAGAGGTTCTCGACTTTTCTTTCAATTCCTCTGGATAGGCGCTGTTCCAGATGAGCGAGACTGTTCAGCTGCTCCTCTCTGTCTGGTGATACCAGCTCTGCGGCCGCAGATGGTGTGGCAGCCCTGTGATCAGCAACAAAGTCCGTTATGGTGAAATCTGTCTCATGACCAACTGCGGAGATAATGGGGATTGAACAGCCATGGATGGCTCTTGCTACGCTCTCTTCATTGAAACTCCAGAGATCCTCAATTGATCCCCCTCCACGAGCCACAATCAAAAGGTCGCATTCAGCACGTTGTTGGGCGCTGTTAAGTGCGCCAATAATTTCACCCTCTGCGGATGATCCCTGAACAGATGTAGGGTATAAAATTACCGGAAGGGCAGGAAACCGTCTTTCGAGAACTGTGAGAATATCGTGAATGGCAGCACCCGAGGGGGAGCTGATCACCCCGACTCTTTTGGGGATAGAGGGGATCGGTTTTTTACAGCTCTCAGCAAACAGCCCTTCCGCAGAGAGTTTTTTCTTGAGTGCCTCATAGGCTCGCTGGCGCACACCCTCGCCACCCTCTTTCATGTGTTCGGCTATTAGCTGGTAGTCACCCCTTGCCTCATAGAGACTGACGGTACCCCTTATCTCCACATGTTGACCACTCTGCGGACGAAAACGGATGTTATTCAGTCTGCTACGGAACATGGCACATTTGATTTGTGCCTGGTCATCCTTCAGGGTGAAGTAGATATGGCCTGAGGAGGGGCGGGAGAGGGTTGATATCTCGCCCTCAACCCAGAGGGGTGTAAAGTTACGTTCCAGCAAAAAACGTGCCTCCCGATTAAGCTGGGAGACAGTTATTACCTTACGGTCTGAACTCAGTTCCAGGAGGGTGTCTCTACTGTGGTGTTACCGTAACTCTGATGCGCATACTGTCGCCTCGTGGGGAGCGATTCATTTTGGTGGTAAATTCGTGGCCACCATAGCTGTAGGTAACAAGATAGTGGGAGAGTTCACTCTTCTGCTCAGTCTCGTAGATGGTCTCGCAACGCTCAACCTCTTCATAGCGACCGGTGCCCTGTCCTGCACGAGCTCTCTCCGAATCATTGGCAACAGATGCTCCCAGTGCGGCACCAGCAATGGTCATGGCATCTTTCCCGCGGCCTTTACCAAACTGATTACCCAGAACCCCGCCCAATAGTCCGCCCACAAGCTCGTTGGTGTAACTTCCATCTGATGGTCCCGGCTGAGTAACCCTGACAGTCTCGGTCCAGCACTTCTCAACTGGTTTTCTGATGGTGTAACTGCGTTCAACCGCCTCAACATTATCTACTGTGGCCCAGTCAGTGAAACCGGCAGAGAGTGCGGTCTCGGTTATCGGGAGCAGGGATGCGGCGACCAAAACAGGGGCTATTTTTATAGTTTTCAGATTCATGGCTATATCCTTGTTTTTCTGTTTAAGGGCCTTTTACAAGGCAACTATCCCCATTATAGTCCAAACTGGGTGATGTGTAAGGCAACCCCACTATTTACGCATATCTTCATTTCGCAGTCTGCGCATCTGTATTTTATGTGTCTGGTCATTTATAATTCGCGCCTTTCATACATGCTCAGATTATTGGAGTACGCCATGCGTCTTGTTGAACAAGCCCTTACTTTTGATGATGTTCTTCTCCTGCCCGCCCACTCTGTAGTGATTCCGCGGGAGGTATCACTCCGCACCCGCCTGACCCGTGAAATTGAGCTCAATATTCCAATGGTCTCGGCAGCTATGGATACGGTAACTGAAGGTAGATTGGCAATCGCACTTGCTCAGGAGGGTGGGATTGGTATTGTCCATAAAAATATGACGCCTGCGGAACAGGCTCGTGAGGTTCTCAAGGTTAAGCGTTTTGAGAGTGGTGTGGTTACCGATCCAGTTACCATTTCACCAACAGCTACAGTTCGTGAGGTTATGGATCTGACCCGTCAATATGGCATCTCGGGATTGCCGGTTGTAGATGGCAATGATCTGGTGGGTATTGTAACCAGTCGTGATCTCCGTTTTGAAACTCGTCTGGACGAGAAGGTCTCTACTGTCATGACTCCCAAGGAGCGCCTGGTGACAGTGAAGGAGGGGGCTGAGAGATCAGAGGTGATTGAACTTCTGCATGAGCATCGGATTGAAAAGGTTCTGGTGGTCAATGACAACTTTGAGCTACGCGGGATGATTACAGTCAAGGATATACAGAAGGCGACAGACAAACCAAATGCCTGCAAGGATGATCAAGAGCGTCTCAGAGTTGGTGCTGCAGTAGGCACTGGCGCCGAAACCGAGGAGAGGGTGGCGGCACTGGCCGAGGCCGGGGTAGATGTGGTGGTAGTAGATACTGCTCACGGACACTCGCAAGGGGTTCTGGATCGAGTCCGTTGGGTAAAGGATAATTTTCCTCAGATCCAGGTTATTGGTGGCAATATTGCAACTGGAGCAGCTGCAAGAGATCTGGTTGCGGCCGGTGCTGATGCAGTCAAGGTTGGGATTGGCCCTGGCTCAATCTGTACTACTCGTATTGTTGCCGGGGTTGGTGTTCCTCAGGTGACAGCTGTCTCCAATGTGGTAAAGGCTCTGGAAGGGACTGGTGTTCCTGCAATTGCCGATGGTGGTATTCGTTACTCTGGAGATATGGCGAAGGCAATCGTGGCTGGTGCCCACTGTATTATGGTGGGAGGATTGTTGGCAGGCACAGAAGAGGCGCCGGGTGAGGTTGAGCTTTATCAGGGGCGCTCCTACAAATCATACAGGGGGATGGGTTCCCTGGGCGCAATGCAGCAGGGGTCCAGTGACCGTTATTTCCAGGAAAATAGCGGTAACGTGGAGAAGCTGGTGCCAGAAGGTATTGAGGGGAGGGTTCCATACAAGGGGCCAATGACTGCAATTATCCACCAGATGATGGGAGGATTGCGTTCCAGTATGGGTTACACCGGTTGCGTGAATATTGATGAGATGAGAACCAGACCGGAATTTGTGCAGGTGACTGGTGCAGGTATGGCTGAGAGCCATGTACATGATGTCAGTATTACCAAAGAAGCTCCTAACTACAGAGTTTAACCAATGACAGATATACATCACGACAGGATACTGATCCTCGATTTTGGGTCTCAGTATACGCAGCTTATAGCGCGTCGTGTTCGTGAGGCCGGGGTCTATTGTGAGCTCTATCCTTTTGATATGAGCAGTGAGGCAATTGCCGAATTCAACCCAAAAGGGATCATTCTATCTGGAGGACCGGAGACTGCTACTACAGTAGATGCCCCCAGGGCACCACAAATAGTTTTTGATCTCGGTGTTCCGGTTCTCGGTATCTGTTATGGAATGCAGACCATGGCGGAGCAACTGGGTGGCAAGGTGGAGTCACCAGACCATCGTGAGTATGGTTATGCGCAGGTAAGAGCGCGTGGACATACGAGGCTGCTAAAGGATATTGAAGACCATACCACCCCGGAAGGCTATGGCATGCTGGATGTCTGGATGAGTCATGGAGACCGGGTGGCAGAGCTGCCTGACGGGTTCTCGGTGATGGCATCTACGGATAATGCGCCGCTAGCCGGCATGGCTGATGAGAGCCGCAGTTTTTATGGGGTACAGTTTCATCCAGAGGTAACACATACACGTCAAGGCGAGAGGATAGTAAACCGTTTTGTGCTGGATATATGTGGGTGTGCCGCACTGTGGAATCCTGCCAACATCATTGAAGAGAGTATTGCGGAGATTCGCCAGCAGGTTGGCGCTGATGAGGTTCTTCTTGGACTCTCCGGAGGGGTGGACTCATCAGTAGTTGCGGCACTGCTTCACAAGGCGATAGGTGATCAACTCACCTGTGTGTTTGTTGATAATGGACTGCTTCGTCTGAACGAAGGTGACCAGGTCATGGCAATGTTTGCTGAGCATATGGGGATCAGGGTTGTTCGTTCTGACTCTGAATCGCGTTTTCTTGATGCACTCAAGGGGGAGATCGACCCTGAAAAGAAACGCAAAATTATAGGCCACACATTTATTGATGTATTTGATGAAGAGGCTGGCAAACTCTCAAACGTAAAGTGGCTGGCTCAGGGCACTATCTATCCTGATGTAATTGAGTCTGCTGGAGCCAAATCCGGCAAGGCCAAGGTGATCAAGTCACACCATAATGTTGGTGGTCTACCTGATGATATGAACCTGGAGTTGCTGGAGCCACTGCGTGAGCTGTTTAAGGATGAGGTGCGCAAGATAGGGGTAGAGCTTGGTCTGCCATCCGAGATGGTCTATCGCCATCCGTTCCCTGGGCCAGGCCTGGGGGTAAGAATCCTGGGTGAGGTCAAGAAAGAGTTTGCGGATCTGTTGCGTAAGGCTGACGATATATTTATCTCTGAGCTTAGGGCGAATAACCTGTATGACTCAGTTAGCCAGGCATTTGTGGTCTTCCTGCCGGTTCGTTCAGTAGGTGTCATGGGTGATAACCGTCAATATGATTATGTTGTTGCGCTGCGTGCAGTGGAGACGGTAGATTTCATGACTGCACGCTGGGCTCATCTTCCTTACGATTTTCTTGGAAAGGTTTCAACAAGAATAATCAATGAGATCAATGGGATATCGAGGGTATCTTATGATATTTCTGGGAAGCCGCCCGCAACAATCGAGTGGGAAT
>JACNFK010000038.1 GCA_014384675.1 Candidatus Thiopontia autotrophica
ATCTCCATTTGTTACATGATCTCAATAACACTAAAAACGCAGACCTGACCCCCTCACAATCTCATATACATCCCTGGATAGCCCCTCTCTGTCGGCAATTCTCTGTAGCTGAGCTCGCATCAGAGACTGCCTTCCATCGTCATATCGCCGCCACTGGTTGAATGCGCCAACCATGCGAGCCGCAACCTGAGAATTAAATTTATCCAGCCTCAGAACCTGATCAGCCAGGAAACGGTACCCTCGCCCATCAGCATCGTGAAAATGGAGCTGATTTCCATGGGCAAAAACCCCGACCAGTGAACGCACTCTGTTGGGGTTAGTGATGTCGAAGTCAGGATGGTTTAGCAGAGCTTCAACCCGATTCATTGCATCTGGGAGTTGCGAGCCAGCCTGCAGCGCAAACCACTTATCCACCACCAAGCGCTCATCTCTCCACTTATCGTAGAAGTTGTTAAGTGCTGATGTGCGTTGCGGCAGATCAACCTGCTCCAGTGCAGATAGCGCCCCCATCTCATCACTCATGTTCTCTGCCTGCTCCAGCTGAGTAACTGCCATATCGACAACATCATCACTTCCGAGACGCATCAACATGCCGAGAAGCTGGTTACGCAGCGTACGTCCGGCAATCATCTCCGGATCAAGTTTGTGATAGAGCTCAACCATCTCCTGCTGGTAACGTTCGGCAATGGCACGTATCGCAAACTCACGAGCCTGGTGAATGGCTACCACATCAACCACCTCCATCTTCTCTGCCAGCCAGCGTTCACCAGGCAGCATCAGAGTCTCTGCAATAAATGCCGGATCTTTCTCGCCATCTGCCAGCAGCTCTCCTATGGCATTGAGCCATGCCTCATCCATCTCAGGGGCAGATTCACCAACCCATTTCAATAGCAGTGATTCTGCAATCTGCTGTCCTGCATCCCACCGATTGAACTGATCAGAGTCGTGTGCCATCAAGAAGAGTTGCTGCTCTTCCGTATGCGCTGTCTGTAACAGGATTGGTGCCGAGAATCCGCGCAGTATAGATGGCACTGCGTCAGCTGGAACCCCCTCAAAACGGAATGACTCACTTCTCTCCTGCAACTCAACCATACGGGTAGTTTCCGGCAACAGATCTTCCCCTGTTGTGGCAGAGAGAATACCAACTGCAACAGGAATGTGGTGCGGCTGCCACCCCTCTCTCTCTTCGTCACTTAGTGACTCTGGAGGAAGTTGCTCCAGTGTCAGAGTCATGGTCTCCGACTCTGGATCATGGCTCCAGCTAGCCTGCAGTTGTGGTGTCCCTTTTTGTCTGTACCAGCTCATAAAATGGCTCAGATCACGTCCGGATGCCTCCTCCATACAGCGTACAAAATCCTCAACCGTAACGGCCTGCCCATCATGTCGCTTAAAATAGAGATCCATCCCTTTGCGCCAGCTCTCCTCGCCCAACAGGGCGTGCTGCATACGTACAACCTCGGCCCCCTTCTCATAGACCGTAACGGTGTAGAAGTTTCTGATCTCTATATAGTGGTCTGGGCGAACCGGATGCGACATCGGCCCACTATCCTCAACAAACTGGGCACTGCGTAGCAGCCTTACATCCTGAATCCTCTTTACTGCACGGGAGTTGTGGTCAGCCGTAAACTCCTGGTCACGAAATACCGTAAGCCCCTCCTTGAGGCTAAGCTGAAACCAGTCGCGACAGGTAATGCGGTTACCGGTCCAGTTATGAAAATACTCATGACCAATCACAGCCTCAATATTCAGATAGTCCACGTCGGTCGCCGTCTCTGGCCTGGCCAACACAAATTTGGAGTTGAAGATATTGAGACTTTTATTCTCCATCGCCCCGGAGTTAAAGTCATCAACAGCAACTATATTGAACAGATCAAGATCATATTCACGGCCATAGACTTTTTCATCCCATGCCATGGAGCGCCTGAGAGAGACCATTGCATGGTCACACTTGTCAACGTTATGGGGCTCGGTAAATATGCGCAGGGTTACATCTCGCCCCGATGCTGTCTTGAACTGGTCCTGGATCCCTTGCAGCTTTCCTGCAACCAGGGCAAACAGATATGCCGGCTTGGGAAATGGATCCTCCCAGCTGACCCAGTGACGGCCATCAGGATAACCACTATGTCCTGTCTGGTTACCATTGGACAACATAACCGGACAGAGCTTTGGGTCGGCCGCAATGGTAACACTGAATTTTGACATCACATCAGGACGGTCGGGGAAAAAGATAATTTTTCTGAAACCCTCCGCCTCACACTGGGTACAGAAGATGGGGCCGGACCGGTATAACCCCTCCAGCGACTTGTTCTTCTTCGGATAGAGTCGTGTCTCCATCTGCAGTACAAACTCATCGGGCACGTCACTTATGGTCAGGGTATCTCCATCTCTCTGGAATCTGTCATCACCAAGTGACGCTCCGTCCAGTTGAAGCGAAATCAGCTCCTGACCACCACCACTGAGAACCAGAGGTGCTCCACTCTCGCCATCAGGAGAGGCCACAATCTTGAGGCTCGCCTTTACCCGTGTCTCATCCTCCCCGAGATCAAAGAATAGCCGTACCTCGGGAACCAGATGGTTGGGTGGGGTGTAACTGCTTAGATAAGTTGTTTCTGGAGTTGGTGATGTCATACCGCTTTCCTGTTTACGAGTTCACAAAATCGGCATATCATCCCGCATTCACCGAAAAATGGGAACTCATAAACATGGCCAGAAAAATAAAAATCTACAGTACCGGCACCTGCCCACGCTGTGACAAATCCAAACAGCTACTCACAAAATGGGGGATATCCTACATTGAGGTCAGGGTCGATCAGTCACAGAAGGGGTTGAAAGAGATGCTGAAGCGGACCAACAATGCCCGTACTGTTCCACAGATTTTTCTTGGGGATGATCACATCGGTGGACTGGATGAGCTAACCGAGGCCCATATGGACGGCGAGCTGGATGGGATCAGTTAGGTAGACCGTCGTTTATCTTCAGAGAGAAACGCTTCTCCCTCTTTTTCTTGCCTGAATCTGATGACCTGGAGCGGCATTTTTTGAGCTGACTGCGGTAGCTGTTACTGGTCTCCTCCACCCACTTGGCAACCTTCATCAGACGCGGATGGTTCTCGTACTCTCTACTCAGAAAACCTCGGTGCCCTTCATGGTATGCCAGATAGAGGTTATAGGCATCTTCCCTTGGAATCTTCAGGCTACGGTGGGTACGATTCAGATACCAGCCGACAAAATCCACGGCATCGGCAAAATCATCACGTTCCGCATCGTTGCTATCTGTCTTCTCCTGGTACTCTCTCCAAGTCATATCCAGCGCCTGGGCATAGCCATATGCACTGGATAATCTCTCACCAGGGATAAATCCAAGATAGTGTCGACGGGGTGCACGTACATCCCCATCAAAACCTGACTCATGACGCACAACTGCCATAATCACCTCCTGAGGAATCCCCCACTTCTGCTCTGCCCTGACAACCTCCTTTTCCCAATCCGGGTTCATCTTATAGATAGAACATATATTGTCCGGATCAAATCGCTGCGACTCACAGCCACTAATCAACAGCAACAGAAATGGCAGCAACATGGTCTTTAAGTGATTCATCAACAACATTGTAACCTCTGCCAGTTTTTTGTATTACCACTTTTTTCAAGGTAAACTCAGCCAGACAAGCTGGAGGAGATAATAATGAAAACAATCCACACACTGTTCACAACACTGTTTTTTTACCTGATCATAAGCCTACCGTCTGTTGCTGATGGCCTGTGGGTCCACCACAGCGTCGAAGAGGAATTCGACACCATCAAGGAGTATATTGAAGAGGGGATAACCAATCAGGGGTTAGTGGTTGCCCACAGCTCTGATGTCGGGGGGATGCTGCAACGTACCGGAAAAGATCTGGTTACCAGAGTACAGGATATCGCCCACACCATGATCAGCAAGGCAAAAGGTACGGTTGGGGTGGCTGATAATAGAGAGCCAACAGTGGTGGCTGCAACTTTTGTCCGCTCCGAGGTGATCGAGTTCTGTAGCGCAAAACTCTCTCGCAAAATGACAGATGCGGATCCTGCCAATGTTATCTTTTGCCCCTACTCAATAGCCATCTACACCACAACCAAAAACCCGGAACTGGTTCATATCTCATATCTTCAACTCTCAAAAATTGGATCTCTGAAATCTCGTGATATTCTCAAAGAGGTGGAGGCGATGCTTGAACAGATTGTGAATGAGGCAACCGAGTAGTGATAGCTGCTGTAGCAGCGCTTCTGTTATCTGCATCTGTTCTTGCTACACCGGTTGAAAATATCCAGCCAGCACTGGATTCAACAGATAATTCCGGTAGCGCCCCGGATTTTGGCAGCATAAAGGATCGCTCGATCCGCAAGAGCGCTTTCATTAGCTATATGGCATCACAGGCACGCCCAATTATCCACAAGATTGGCAAGGAGCGTACGGTTCTGCTTAGTCTATATCTGCGCTACCGTTCTGGTGACTCACTAAACGATAAAGAGCAGAGCTGGGTGCTGGAGCTGGCAAAAGTCCAGGGATTGCACAAATTCAACTCGGATAATGAGGAGAGCTGGAGCGAACTTCTAAAGAGGACAGATATAATTCCACTATCCCTGCTGATGGCACAGGGAGCCCTTGAATCTGCATGGGGAACATCCCGTTTTGCCAGAGAGGGAAACAACTATTTTGGTATCTGGTGTTTTACCCCCGGGTGCGGCATGGTCCCCAAACAACGCAATGAGGGGGCAACTCATGAGGTTGAAAGTTACGTCAGCATGAAAGCTGCAATAGAGAAATATATCTACATACTCAATACACGTCCCGCATTTGAGGAGCTACGCAACCTGAGGCACCAACAGCGGCTCAACCTGCTAACACCATCCGGAACCATACTTCTCAAGGGGTTGGGGCTTTATGCAAAAAATGGGGCGGAGTACATGGAGCTGGTCAAAAAAATCATCCGCCAAAACGGTCTTGGACAATACGATTAACTGCCAATTTCTGCTATCCTAACCACCATGATTCAGTAATCACCATTCTGGTGACCAGGAGATGTATAGGATGAAAATAGTACGTACCAGGATAAGGATATCCACTGTTGCGTTCGCAGCTGGGGTTCTATTTAGCGGCGTAGCCACAGCACAATGGCTTGGCCCATGGGGAAGCGGGAATGATCTTGCTACTGCGTGGGGGCTCGAGACCGACTCAATCGATGATCCTGATGAGGGGCCGGGAGAGACTATCGACTATGGTGCCTCTGAAAAGGCTTTCGGGATGTCAGTGCAATCAGGTGCGGAATCGAGACCACCAGTTGTTACCGAGAGAAGGGCTGCCGCTCCACCTCCACCTGTAAGGACAGAACGTCCGCGCATAAGGGGCAACCGTGCTGGAAATGGATATAGAAGAGCCATCCCACCACAGAGATATAGAAACTATCGACAACGCCCTCCAGTGAGACCTGCACCATACTACGCCCCAAGGAGAATGGCTCCTCCGCCAAGAAGGATGCCTATGCGTCCAGTACGGCCTCTTTCCCCTTACCCGTACTATAGACGCTAAGGGAAGTATGGCTCTGACAATAAAAAAGGATGATCAATGATCATCCTTTTTTATTGAAACTGGTCTCTTACAACCGTCCTCTCTATCTTTTCCTTATTCTGGCAATAATCACTACCACCAACACCAGTAGAATAATTAGCAGCCAGATTCGCCACACAATAACTGTCTCCGGTTAACGGTAGAGTTTGTAATTTACCAGCTCTTTTTTCATGGTGCGGCCAACTGCCAGATCCATTGCAACACGATCATCATCATTTTTTACATCAATCTCAGCACCAGATTGAATTAGCACTCTGGCCATTGCATGGTTACCACGACGTACCGCAGTATGGAGAACCGTATCACCATGTTTTCCCTGGTCATTTACATCTGCACCACTATCAATAAGTATCTTGGCCATTACGATCAGGTCACGATTTACCGCCTCCTGCAGAGGTGTATCACCAAACCTGTTCCTATGGTTAATGTTTGCTCCATGCTTGATCAACAACTCAGCCAACTCATGATCACCCTTGAGAACAGCCTGCATCAGAGGAGAATCCCCGAAATGGTTCTCAATATTTACATCAGCACCATTCTTGATCAGCAGTTCCATCATCTCCGGGGTGCGTGCCAGATGGAGAGGCTGCTCATCATAACGGTTAACCTTGTTAATCGAGATACCCTTCTTCAGCATATTCTGCACCTGCACGATATCATTGCGCGCAACAGAATCATGAACCGAGTGGGCTGCATGCAGGGATAGCGGTGCCAACAGCAATAGAGCCAGCACTGCCCCCTTATTAAATAACATCGATAATCCTCGCATCTCCCCTCTACTCCCAGCTTCAAACAATTCTTTGTAAAGCAATACAATAGCACTGCAATTTGGTAACTGTTGATTATCTAATTTAATAACATAAAAGTCCAGCTCGCTCGATAAATATGGTGCCCGGAGCCGGAATCGAACCGGCACGATCTTTCAATCGAGGGATTTTAAATCCCTTGCGTCTACCAATTTCGCCATCCGGGCCTAACGCAAATTACCAATAAAAAAGCCGCTGAATTATACCGATTCAGCGGCTTATGCACATCAGTGATTTCAGAGCAGGTAGCTGCTATGCCGCAACACTCTCCTTCTCCTTCTTAATATCCCCATCAACCACCTCAAGTTTGGGCTTCTGGTCCGGCAGCAACTGCTCCCGTATCTGCTGTTCAATCTCCCGAGCTGTCTCAGGGTTGTCTTTGAGGTACTGTCTTACCTTGTCTTTGCCCTGGCCTATTCTTTCACTGCCGTAGCTGTACCAGGCCCCGGATTTCTGCATGATCCCCTGCTGCACTCCAAGATCGATGATCTCCCCCTCTCTGGAGATCCCCTCTCCATAGAGGATGTCGAAGGTGACCTGTTTGAAGGGGGGGGCCACCTTGTTTTTTACCACCTTCACTCTGGTGTCGTTGCCGAGTATTTCGTCGCCTTTTTTGATGGCTCCGATACGACGGATATCAAGACGGACCGAGGAGTAGAATTTTAGGGCGTTGCCGCCGGTGGTGGTCTCGGGGTTGCCAAACATGACCCCAATCTTCATCCTGATCTGGTTGATGAAGATGACGAGGGTGTTGGAGCGCTGGATGTTTGAGGTTAGTTTTCTCAGGGCCTGGGACATTAGTCTGGCCTGGAGCCCTACGTGGTGGTCTCCCATGTCCCCTTCGAGTTCTGCCTTGGGGGTGAGGGCTGCTACCGAGTCTATTACTATTATGTCTACCGCACCTGAGCGCACCAGCATGTCGGTTATCTCCAGGGCCTGCTCTCCGGTGTCTGGCTGGGAGATGAGTAGATCGTCAATGTTGATCCCAAGTTTTGCGGCGTAGGTGGGGTCAAGGGCGTGCTCGGCATCGACAAATGCTGCGGTACCACCCAGCTTCTGCATCTCGGCCACTGCATGGAGGGTAAGGGTGGTTTTACCGGATGATTCAGGGCCGTAGATCTCTACCACTCGGCCTCGGGGCAGTCCTCCTATGCCGAGGGCTATATCCAGCCCCAGTGAGCCGGTGGAGACGGCATCTATGTCGCGCTGGGCGTTGTCGTCCCCCATGCGCATTACGGAGCCCTTGCCGAACTGGCGTTCGATCTGGGTAAGGGCTGCATCGAGGGCTTTCTGCTTGTTCTCTTCCATTTTTCATTCCTCCCGGATTACGGTATAGTGTAAACAGTTACAAAACAACAAGAGAACTTTTGTTCTCCTTTTGTTCTTACTATACCCGGAAAAAATAGAATTGCAAACAGAAATGTATATTTATTTTTCTCCTCGCCCCACCCCATAGTATTTAATACCGGCAGATCTCATCTTCTCTGGCGAGTAGAGATTTCTACCATCAAAAACCACCGGGGTTTTCATCTTCTCAATCAATAAGTTAAAGTCTGGTGACCAGAAACTCTTCCACTCCGTCACAATCATCAGGCCATCAGCACCATCAAGAACTGAATCTCGCCCCTCCCCATAACTGATCGCACTCTGTTCTCCAAAATATCGCTTTGCGCTCTCCATCGCCTCGGGGTCGTAAATTTGTACCGATGCCCCCTGCCCCACTAGCGTCTCCACCAACTCGACTCCAGGAGCATTCCTGATATCACAGCTGCCCGGTTTGTAGGAGATCCCCCAGAGCGCAAACCGCTTTCCTCTCAGATCCATCTCGAAGTGACTCCACGCCTTGCGGAACAGCACCTCCTTCTGCTGTTCATTTATCTCCAATACCGCATCCAGCAGCTGTCCGGCAGACCCTGCCTCTCGAATTGTGTTGGCGAGAGTGGCGACATCCTTGGCAAAGTTGGGGCCACCGAAACCGGTACCTGGATATAGATAGTCATAACCGATACGCTGATCAGACCCCATCCCCTGACGCACCTCCTCAATATCCGCCCCCACATCTTCCGCCACATCCGCCATCTCGTTCATAAAGCTGATACGGGTCGCCAGCATTGCATTGGAGGCAAACTTGGTAAGCTCTGCAGAGCGTGGGGACATCGTCATCACCACATCACGATTCCGGTTATAGGGAGCATAGAGGTCACGCATAATCTCTACCCCCTCAACGGAGTCACTCCCCAACAGAATCCGATCTGGACGACGGAAATTCTGGATCATCCGCCCCTCAGTCATAAAATCTGGCTCCACAATCAGATGACAATGGCTCGGCGCCCCGCGCTGATTCAACTCATCCTGGACGATCTCATAAAGCCTGTCCGAGGTGCCAATCGGGAAGGTGGTACGGTTCACCAGAAGAGTGTCGCTCTCTATCACCATACCGATACGTCCCGCAATGGTCTCAGCCAGCTCCAGCTGCTCCGGATCTAGCAACAAAAAGTGCAGGCCACCATACTCAGCACCCTCATTCAGTGACTGGGAGAGACGCAGGCGACCACTATCCAACTGCTGGCCAAGCAGCTTCTTCAGCCCCGGCTCACTGATTGAGCTCTCTTCTATCTTCTCTGCAAATGGAAAAGTCGATGAGACCAGCAACACCTCATTACCGATATCCGCCAGACAGGCAGCTGTCACCAGAGCAGATGGATTATTGCCGTATACTGTTATTTTCATCTGAAATCATCCTTGAAGCGCATCAATCTGATGCATGCGTTGAATAACCACAAAAAGCGAAGCCTGACCCCAATATCATTGCACTATCTTCTTCAATAGTCCGGCCGTTGAGCTGTCGTAATTCTCTAATGGTGACTCGTGGTTGAGAAGGTTCCGATGAACCTGATCCGCAACCTTCTTGCCCAGCTCCACCCCAAACTGATCAAACGGGTTAATCTCCCAGATCACACTCTCCACGAACACCTTGTGCTCATACATGGCAACCAACACCCCCATACTTTTAGGGGTCAGCGCATCCAGCAGAAAAGTGCTGCTTGGGCGATTACCCTCATGTCTAAGATATGGATCCTCACTCTCCTGTCCAACCATAAAGGCGCGGCTCTGCGCCAGACAGTTGGCAATAGTCAGTTGGTACTGCTCCAAATCTGCCCCCGCCGGATCTATTGGCAGAATAAAATCCATCGGAGCAAAGCGCGTCCCTTGGTGAAGAAGCTGATAGAAGGCGTGCTGCGCATTGGAGCCCACCCCTCCCCAGACAATGGGTCCGGTATCGTAATCGACCCTCTCGCCCTGCAGAGTCACCGACTTGCCGAGGCTCTCCATCTCCAACTGCTCGAGATAGGAGGAGAAGTGGTTCATGTGGGCCGCGTACGGCAGAACCACATGGCCCGGCATCCCCAGGAAATTACTGTTCCAGACCCCGATCAACCCCATCATCACCGGAATGTTTGTCTCAAATGGCTCAGACTCAAAATGGCGATCCACCAACCGTGCCCCCTCCAGCAGCTCCTCAAAGGCACCATTCCCAAGATAGAGCGCGATCGGCAGCCCAATGGATGACCACATCGAATAACGCCCCCCCACCCACTCCCAGAACCGGAAGATATTCTCCTCAGGCAGCCCCCACTCCAGGGCCTTGTCAACATCTGCTGTGGCTGCTACAAAATGGCGATGAACAACATTGGCGCCCCCCGACGCCAGGGCAAGCCAGGCCCGGGCCGCGGCCGCATTGGACATTGTGTCCGCGGTGGTAAAGGTCTTTGAGGAGACCACAAACAGCGTGGTCTCCGGATCCAGGCGGGGCAGAATATCAGCCGCATGGGCGCCATCAATACTGGAGATAAAGTGAATATCAACTGTCTCATCCGCCATAGAACGTAGCGCTCGGCAGACCATCTTCGGCCCAAGATCAGAGCCCCCAACCCCGATATTGACCACATCGGTAATCTTCTTGCCGGTAAAACCGCGCCAGCTGCCTCCACGAACCTGCCCCACGAAATTGCGCATCTGCCCTCGCACAGCATGGACATCATCGACCACATTATGACCATCTACCTCCACCGGCTCTTGCGGACGGCTGCGCAGTGCAGTATGGAGCGCCGCACGCCCCTCCGTGCTATTGAGCGGATCACCACGCAACAGCTGGCTGATCCGCTCGGGAAGTTCCTGCTGGTTGGCCAGGGCAATCAGCTTATTGATAGTCTCCGGCTGAACCCTCTGTTTGGAGTAGTCGAACAGCACCCCATCGAGCTGGATTGAAAAACGGTCAAAGCGGTCGGGATCCTCCACAAACAGATCCCGCAGGTGCTGAGTACCCATCTCCGACACATGGCCCTGTAGCGCCTGCCATGCACTGCTATCTGTTACCAGCGGATTAGCCATTGTTCCCACCAGCATGTTTCTGAATCAACTGCCCTACCTCATCACCAATTTCATTATCTCTCAACGCGTACTCTATATTTGCCCGTACGTATCCAAATTTATATCCACAGTCATAGCTTATACCATCAAAGGTATAGGCATAGACTGACTCCTCCACAATCAAGGCGGCAATTGCATCTGTTAGCTGAATTTCGCCCCCCGCACCACTCTCGGTCGTCTCCAGCAGATCCATCACCTTTGGGGTTAATAGATAACGCCCAACAACAGAGAGTTGCGATGGCGCCTCCGCCGTCGATGGCTTCTCCACCACCCCACTCATCCTCTGCAATTTGCCGCTCTCCCCCTCCTCAAGCGAAACAATGCCATATTTCTCTACCTCATCCAGCGGCACCGTCTCTACGCCAATGATGGCAGAACCCTTTTCACCAAACGCCTTCACCATCTGCGCCATACACCCCTGGCCACCGTTATGGATCAACACATCAGGCAGGATCACCCCAAACGGCTCATCGCCCACTGCATCCCTGGCACAGAGCACAGCGTGCCCAAGCCCAAGCGGCTGGTGCTGGTAGACAACGGAAACAGTGACCCCTTTGGGAAGAATGGAACGCACCTTCTGCAGCAGCTCATCCTTCCCCTTATCCTCCAGAGCAGCCTCAAGCCTGGGGTTCTCCCTAAAGTGCTCTTCCAGGGCACTCTTTTCAGGGTGAGATACCAGAATAATCTCTTCGGCACCAGCCTCCACCGCCTCCTCGACAACATACTGAATCAGCGGCCTATCGACAACCGTAAGCATCTCCTTCGGAATCGCCTTGGTCGCAGGCAAAAAACGAGTCCCCAGACCTGCTACAGGAAAAACATACTTAGTGATTTTCACATCAAATTCTTATAGTTATCAATTAATAGGGATGACATTATCAATCAACCATACAAACCGCAACCATTAAGAAGAGATGATCCAGGCATGGGAGGAGGAGCAGGGTTTGATCCCCGAAGGGGAGGTAGCTCTGCTGTCAACCACCTAAAGTTGGTCGGGGCGAGAGGATTCGATCCCGCAAGGGAGGCGCCGAAGGCAGCCCACCTCCGCTCATCCGAAGTCGCAATTCTACAGGGTTTGAACCACCTAAAGTTGGTCGGGGCGAGAGGATTCGAACCTCCGACCACCGGCACCCCATGCCGGTGCGCTACCAGGCTGCGCTACGCCCCGAATAATAAATGGAGGCTGGAACCGGAGTCGAACCGGTGTACACGGCTTTGCAGGCCGGTGCATAACCACTCTGCCATCCAGCCAAGATGACTTTGGAATTTTGAAAAATTAAGGGGACACATAACTAGTATATGTCCCCTTAACTTTTCCAATAAAATTTGGAGCGGGAAACGAGATTCGAACTCGCGACCCCGACCTTGGCAAGGTCGTGCTCTACCAGCTGAGCTATTCCCGCGTAAGAGTTGGCATATTCTATGCTTTGATTGCCTCCTGTCAACCCCCACTAGTCAAAAAGAGTTAGCCCAAATCCCCAGATAGAAACGTAGGATCAATCTGTTGTGCAGTATTTATGTTTATATCTGGGGATTTGGGGTTAGTCGTCACCTTGTAAAACTGGCCACGCTGCACGCAGATAGATAACCATTGACCACAGAGTCAGCAACATTGCTATATAGAGTAGCACCATACCGACTACTGAGGTCGGAATATCCCCTATAGGCTCTAGATAAAGAAGCATCGAAATAGCAACCATCTGCACTGCGGTCTTTATTTTTCCAATCATTGAGACTGCCACATTGGCACGGCCGCCCATCTCTGCCATCCATTCACGCAGTGCCGAAATCGCAATTTCACGACCAATAATGACAATGGCAGGAATGGCTACCCAGAATGTAGGCATATCACTTACCAATAGCACCAGTGCAGCCGCCACCATCAATTTGTCTGCAACCGGATCCAGGAATGCCCCAAAGGGTGATGTTTGATTGAGTTTTCTTGCCAGAAATCCATCGAGCCAATCGGTCAGTGCCGCAAGCACGAAAATCCCTGCGGCTGCCATTCTCCCCCACTCAGCCGGCAGGTAGAAGGCGATGATGAAGAAGGGGATCAGGATGATCCGCAGCAGTGTAAGAATTGTGGGGACGTTAAGCGTCATTATTCGTGAAATCTATCATAAATCCGCTGAGCAATCTCTTGATTGATCCCTGGCACTGCGGATATATCCTCAACTCCTGCACGCACAATCTCCTGCAGCCCTCCAAAATGGTTGAGTAGTTGTTGTCTTCTCTTCGGCCCCACCCCTGAAATCTCCTCCAAGGGGGAGCGATTTCTCTTTTTGGCGCGACGTTGGCGGTGTCCAGTGATGGCGAAGCGGTGGGATTCGTCCCGGATCTGCTGGATCAGCAGTAGTGCCGGGGAGTCTGCAGGCAGGGTCTGCGCTGCTGCGCCGTCGAGGAAGAGCCTCTCTTGTCCCGCTCTGCGGTCTGGCCCTTTGGCGACCCCCAGTACGGTTACCCCCTCGATCTGGAGCTCTTCCAGTACGCTGCTGGCCTGACTGCACTGCCCCGGACCGCCGTCAATCAGCAGTAGATCGGGGAGCTTTCCCTCCCCTTTGATTAGGCGTGTGTAGCGTCGCTGCAGGGCCTGGCGCATTGCTGCGTAGTCATCCCCACCGGCAATGTCACGAATATTTAAACGTCGATAATCCGATTTGAGCGCCACCCCATCCTCAAAGACCACACAGGAGGCGACGGTCTCCTCCCCCATGGTGTGGCTGATGTCAAAACACTCCATCCGTTGCGGTAGCTGGTGCAGTTTGAGTGCGTCTTGAAGCGCCTCAACCCGGGCAATCGCGCTTGACGCATGTGATAGTCGACTCTGGAGGGCGAGTTCTGCATTTTCCTGTGCCATTTTCATCCAGCGGGTACGATCCCCGCGCAGCTGGTGGCGAATCGAGACTTTGTGGCCTGCGTGGGTGGAGAGCACATCCTGCAGTAGCTCTCGCTGATCTGGCTCTTGAGTCACCAGAATTTCCGCGGGGGCGCTCTGTTCCAGATAGCGTTGGGAGAGGAAGGCGTAGAGAACCTCCGATTCACTTTTGCCTTGTGCATTTTTGGGGAAGTAAGTGCGGTTGCCGAGATTCTGGCCATGGCGAAAATTGAAGAGCTGGATCGATGCACTGCCCCCCTGCATTGCCACTGCCACCACGTCGAGATCTCCACGCTCTCCGCTGATGTACTGTCTCTCTTGTACCCTGCGCAGAGTCGAGATCTGATCTCTGAAGCGGGCTGCCTTTTCGTACTGCAACCCGGATGCTGCCTGCCCCATTTTTGTTATCAGATCATCGACCACCTCACCGCTTTTGCCCTCCAGGAAGAGCACCGCATGGTCTACGTCCTGCCGATACTCTTCGGGGGTAATCAGTCTGGTGCAGGGGGCACTGCAGCGCTGGATCTGATGCTGCAGACAGGGGCGGGAGCGGTTGCGAAAGAAGCCATCCTCGCACTGGCGTACCGGAAAGAGTTTCTGCATCAGCCTCAGGCTTTCGCGCACCGCCCCGGCACTTGGGTAGGGGCCAAAATAGCGCCCCTTGCCATTTCGAGCACCGCGATGGAGTCCGAGCCTGGGGAATTTGGTGTGGGTGGAGAGGTATATGTATGGATAGCTTTTGTCATCCCGCAGCAGAATGTTGTAACGGGGACGGTGTCTCTTGATCAGATTGCTCTCAAGAATCAGTGCCTCATTCTCGGTATGGGTGGTCGTAACCTCAACTGAGGCGACATGAGACATCAACGCCCTGGTTTTTGGGGCTAGTCCACTGCTACGAAAATAGCTGGAGACCCGCTTTTTGAGATTGCGCGCCTTCCCTATGTAGAGGATCTCACCATCCGCATTGAGCATCCGGTAGACGCCGGGGCGTGTGGTTTCGGGCAGGGTTGGCCTCTCCATAAAAATGGATGGTATCACGGTAGACTATGGGTTCAGCAGTAAATAAGGGGAGGTTCCTTAGGTATATGCCCCTTAATTACCGTATCATGTCAAACCATGAGTTCCACAGATAACAGCCTGAAGAGGCTGCATAAGTTGTTGCAGAGTAGTGGTATGACATCCGATAAGCCGGGGCGTTCGCTGCGTCCCAGAAAGGAGTTGCCGGATGATTTTGTCGAGGCGAGTCTGCCGCCACTGAAAAACCGCAAGCCTTGGGGAAAACAACCAACATTCTTTCTCTCCAGGGGTGAGGTCTCCAGCCATCTGCTAAAAAAGGCATACTATATTAACCAGTTAAACAGAAAGGTGATCCCCAGGCTGGGGCTTCCATACTCATCCCATCTGCGGCTGAGCTCAATAAATGCCGAGGGGGTTGCCATTGTCCATGCAGACTCCCCTGCCTGGGCACAACGAGGACGCTTTCTGCAGCAGAATATTCTTGATCTGCTGCATCAGGAGGGGGTGCGCCAGGTTAAGCGGGTGAGGTTGAAAGTCCGCTTCTCCAGCGAGCCACCACCACCCGAGATAATCACTGCAAAACAGGCCTCTACCAAGGTGGCGGAACAGCTCTCTCGCCAGGCACGCTCTATCAAGGGGGAGCTGGGGCAGTCGATGCAGCGCCTATCCAACACGCTACTTCGCAATCGACAGCGGGGAGGCAAATAGGGGGCACTAGCCCGTTCTGGTGAAATATTCGGGCTAAGGTATAATGGCGCTTTTTTTCAGGGAAGAAGAGCTATGTCTAAAGCAGAAGATGGTAATACCGTAAAGATACATTACACAGGGACTCTGGAGGATGGATCCCAGTTCGACTCATCGGAGGGTAGAGAGCCTCTAGAATTCACTATCGGCAGCGGCCAGGTTATTCCAGGCTTTGACAAGGCTTGCTGTGGAATGGTGGTTGGAGAGAGCGTTACTGTAACCCTTGCTCCAGAGGATGCCTACGGAGAGCATAACCCGGAGATGATCGCACAGGTTGATCGCTCGATGATGCCAGATGATCTGGAGCCTGAGGTTGGAATGCCGATGAATGCATCTGGACCAAACGGTGAGACTCTAAATTTCGTCATCACCGCATTCGATGATGAGACGGTTACCGTAGATGGCAATGCCCCACTAGCCGGCAAGGCCCTGACCTTTGCAATCGAGATGGTTGAGATTAGTGAGGGACCGTCTGAAGGAGAGTCTTCCGAGCAGGAAGCTGCTGAATAGATTCAAAACAGATGAGTCAACTCCAGGATGAGATCGGCAAACGGCGGACGTTTGCCATCATCTCACACCCCGATGCGGGTAAAACAACCATTACCGAGAAGCTGCTGCTGTTCGGAAAGCTGATTCAGCAGGCCGGTACCGTCAAGGGGCGTGGCTCTGATCGTCACGCCACCTCGGACTGGATGGAGATGGAGAAGGAGCGTGGCATCTCGGTCACCACTTCGGTGATGCAGTTCCCTTATAAAGAGCGGATGGTAAATCTGCTCGATACCCCGGGGCATGAGGATTTCTCGGAGGATACCTATCGCACCCTGACTGCGGTTGACTCTGCATTGATGGTGATTGATGGTGCCAAGGGTGTTGAGCCTCGCACAATCAAGCTAATGGAGGTATGCCGACTGCGTACTACCCCCATTCTCACCTTTATCAACAAGATGGATCGTGATATCCGTGACCCCATTGAGCTGCTGGATGAGGTGGAGGAGATTCTTAACATAAAGTGTGCCCCCATCAACTGGCCGATCGGTATGGGCAAAGAGTTCAAGGGGATCTATCAGCTCGACAGAGACCGCACCATTCTCTACCAGAAGGGTCAGGGCCATACCATTCAGGATGAGCAGATAATTGAGGGGCTGGACAATCCGGCACTGGATGAGGCGATCGGCAGCCTGGCTGATGATCTGCGTGAGGAGCTGGAGCTGGTGCAGGGGGCGAGCCACCCATTTGATCTGGATGAGTATCTGGCCGGGAGTCTCACCCCTGTCTACTTTGGTACTGCACTGGGCAATTTTGGGGTCAAGGAGATGCTGGATGGCTTTGTGGAGATTGCCCCCACTCCTCAATCGCGTGACACAGAGGATCGAACTGTCACTCCGGATGAGGAGAAGTTCACCGGCTTTGTCTTCAAGATCCAGGCCAATATGGATCCAAAACATCGTGACCGGATCGCCTTTATGCGGGTCTGTTCAGGAAAATTCCAGCAGGGGATGAAGCTACGCCATAGCCGCATCAACAAGGATATTGCAGTCCCCAATGCCCTCACCTTTCTGGCCGGTGACCGCTCCCACACGGATGAGGCGTGGCCGGGGGATATTATCGGGCTCCATAACCACGGCACCATTCAGATTGGAGATAGCTTCAGTCAGGGGGAGTCACTACGTTTTACCGGCATCCCCCACTTTGCCCCGGAGCTCTTCCGTCTGGTTCGGCTCAAGGATCCGCTAAAGAACAAACAGCTACAGAAAGGGCTGCAGCAGCTATCCGAAGAGGGGGCGACCCAGCTCTTTATGCCTCTTAATAACAACCACCTTATTCTAGGCGCTGTCGGCATACTGCAGTTTGATGTGGTTGCCCACCGACTTAAACATGAGTACAAGGTGGAGGCGATCTATGAGAATGTCTCGGTTGCAACTGCACGCTGGGTCGAGTGCGAGGATGGGGTTGAGCTGGAGCGATTTAGAAAAAGAGCTAGTGACAACCTGGCGATTGATGGTGGCGGCAACCTCACCTATCTGGCACCAACCAGGGTCAACCTTGATCTGACTATAGAGCGTTGGCCAGAAGTTGAGTTCCACCCAACCAGAGAGCATTAGTTTTATCTATATGCGGATAAATAACTACTATTTTACTATCCAAGGATTTTCTTTATAATGGGCGCAAATGTTGAGGAGATACAACTCCGATTCAAAATTTTTAACCATTTTTTAATTTTAAGTTTAAAGGAAAATATCATGAAAAAAATTATTGCTACTATCGCTCTTGTTGCTGTTGCTTCTAGCGCTTCTGCTTTCTTCGGTGGATCTGACGACAACCAGTCTGGTTACGGAACTGGTTCTGCTGACGGTGCTTTCGACGGAAAGGGTCGTGGTGCTGGTAAGGGAAATGCTGACGCAGAGGGTAACTTCAGCATGACTATCAACGCTTCTGGTAAGGGTTCTTCTAACATGGAAGCTGACATGGACGCTGCTGAGAATGCACGCATGAACGGTACTACTGACGTTCGCACTGAGAACACTCCTGCTTACTACGGAGCTCCTGTAGCTAAGTAAGAAGAGTACTCTTCGTATAAAAAAACCCCGTACATTTATGTATGGGGTTTTTTTTGTTTAAAAGATAATAAAGATCTATATTATATAAACACTGCATATTTATCAGATAGTTATCCTGCGCACAAAACGACCTATCGTCATAAGTATTTTTATTGACTTATAAATTATTGCTTCTGTATTATTCAATAACTTTCTTATATACTTGCAGACAGTTGTTAAGGGGAGTTCCTCCGAGACAGAATTTTTATAGAAGGCCAGCCTGGTTGGCCAATTTTTGAAAGGAAAATATCATGAAAAAGATTATTGCTACTATCGCTCTTGTTGCTGTTGCTTCTAGCGCTTCTGCTTTCTTCGGTGGATCTGACGACAACCAGTCTGGTTACGGAACTGGTTCTGCTGACGGTGCTTTCGACGGAAAGGGTCGTGGTGCTGGTAAGGGAAATGCTGACGCAGAGGGTAACTTCAGCATGACTATCAACGCTTCTGGTAAGGGTTCTTCTAACATGGAAGCTGACATGGACGCTGCTGAGAATGCACGTTTCAAGGGTGACTCTGATGTTCGCACAGAGAGCCGTCCTTACTACTACGCTCCTGTAGCTCCTGCTGCACAGTAAGACACAGTTTTACTGAGTTTAGTAAAAACCCTGTACGATCTGATCGTACAGGGTTTTTTTATCGATTATTTTTTTGCCCGTTATGAGTATTACGGGTAGCGATTTCACAGATAATCTCGTAGAATTGCGCGCACATCTGGAGAGGTGACAGAGCTGGTTGAATGTACCGGTCTTGAAAACCGGCGTAGGTTAATAGCCTACCCAGGGTTCGAATCCCTGCCTCTCCGCCAATTGATCTTATTTTTCATTTAGTTACAGAATAAAATAGTTTTTACCCAACAAAAAGCCCATCATATGAAATATGGTGGGCTGTTTTTATGGCGCCCGAAAACTCTATTATATAGTTACGGGCTATTGTTAAATCACCTCTACTCCATCTCTCTCTGAATTTTCACAAACACGCCTCAATCGAATTGCCGCGTCACTGAATACAAGACCAAGAAAATGTCTCGATCTCCAGGCCCCGCTAGAGGTTTATGAGAAGATCGTGGCAGTTTTGTCTTCTACTGTATCTCGGCCCCCGAACTGCCGGATCTTCTGAACCGTTTTGAGAAGTGGGTTACAGAGAGCTGAGACAGTCTCTCTAGTGCTCACCTTTGGTTTTACGTATCCCGGCAATTCGATTCCCCTGCTTTTGGGGGCCACCCATGGGAAAAAGGTCATGAAGATAACGATTATTTCCATGCTCCTTGCCCCACACCTTGGCAAAGTGCTTAATCATTTTTCTCACCTCAATCTGCACCCCATGCTCGTCATAGTGGTCTCGAATCAAGTTAATAACATCCCAGTGCTCATCGGTTAACGCCTCAATCCCCTCCTTCTTCGCCTGAGCAGTCGCAAACCCCTCTGACCACTGATCAAGATCCTGGATATACCCCTCCTGGTCCGTTGCAATCTCCTTACCATCCACGTTGACATACTCAACCCGAATTGCTGTTGGATTTGTGTTCATTGCCATCATTAATACCCTATTTTTTCTCAAAAAAAAGCTGGGGGTGCAGATTAATCAGCACATCCCCCAGCCCACAGAACTATTACAACACCACCGTATCAAGATAGATACAGATCCTAGTTCATCATCACTTTTTTGGCCCGAACGATCTGGTAAGCACGTCCCAGATAGGTGAGTGGAACACTCCAGACGTGAACCAAACGAGTAAATGGGAAGACCAGGAATATTGTCATACCAAAGAACATATGGATCTTGTAGGCACCCGATACACCGGCAATCAGACTAGGATCAACGCTCAATGTTGCAATGCTCTTCACATAATCCGCAAGAACCAGCATCGTCGTCACATCCCCCTCAGCAGCATGGTGCAGTGAACCAGGAATGGTATTCAACCCCAGCGCAGCCGTTGCCAACAGCCAGATGATAACGAAGTTATCCCGTTTACGGCTTACTGCCTTCACTCTCGCATTGGTCATACGACGATTAACCAGTATTGCCGCACCCACAAGCGCCATTCCACCAAACAGAGCACCCGCATAAATCGCAATGTACTGATGTTGCACATCGGTAGCAACCATCTGCCACCAACTATGGGGTAGCAACATACCCGCTGCATGTCCAAAGAAGATCCCCAGGATCCCCACATGAAACAGGTTACTCCCCAACCACATCCCTTTATTGCTCAGTAACTGACTGGAATCCGCTTTCCAGGTGTACTGCTCACGATCAAAACGTATCCAACTGCCCAGAATAAAGACTGTTCCAGCCAGATAGGGATAAACACCAAAAATAAAATCATGTAATGTCATTTCCTGCTCCTTTAAGCGGCTTTAACCAATTGACCACGGTTCTCGACCATACGAACCAACTTTGCATACGGGCTGTCGGCCTTCTCCAGATTATCTGCGAGGATCGCAAGGATCTTCCCAACGTCTGCCAGGAAGAAGCGGCACTCATCCTCTCCCAGTGTGGAGACATACTCCAACAACAGAGGCAGATAATCAGGAATCTCCCCATCCTTCATCTCAAGACCGTTGGCCTTGAAATGCTCGGTCAGGTCGATCAATGCCGGACCACGATCACGACTGTCACCATGAATATGGTGGGTCATATGAAGATCATGCTCAGGAACCATATCAAAGGTCTGTACATAGACCTGCTGGATTCCAGTCAAGTCATGAAGCTGTAGCCAGCTGATAAACTCACGTAGCGCCTTACCCTCACTTCTGTTGATCTCAGAGTCACTATCGATCACCTCCGTGATCTCCGATAGATGATTCATCAGCTCAGGCGTTGGATAATCCAACAAGCGAGCCAGTACTGTATAAAGTTTCATCTCTAACTCTCCTTATTAAGATTTTCTGCTTTTGGGTGGAGCCACGATAGCCATCGGGGTGACCGTCTTCTTGCGAGGAACCGGGAACAGAGAGAGTCCTCGTCCAGAATCTTCGCCCTGCCCACTGGTGTTACCACCAGAGAAACCATTCTGCCCCTGGAACCCGTAAGGGTCATCAAGACGTAGCTCCTCATGAGAGGTCGGAATCACAAAGCGATCTTCATAGTTGGCAATACCAAGATATTGGTACATCTCCTCTGCCTGCTCAACCGTGAGACCCGCAGTCTTCAATGCATCCGCCCCTTCACCATCCTCAACCGCCTTCATACGCTGATGGCTACGCATCGCCAATAGACGACGGATCGCATCGGTAACCGGCTTCTCATCCCCTGCCGTCAACAGATTGGCAAGGAACTTGGTTGGGAATCGCAGTGCATCCACCGTTGGAATCACACCATCGGCCTCAGTTGGCAGGTTACCCTGGTCAATCTGTCCCTGTACTGGCGACATTGGGGGCACATACCACATGCTAGGCAGGGTGCGATACTCTGGATGGAGCGGGAAGGCGATCTTCCAATCCACCGCCATCTTGTAGACAGGTGAGTTTTGCGCCGCATCAATCCAGGATTGAGGTATACCATCTGCCAATGCCTGCTTAATCACCTCTGGATCGTTTGGATCCATAAAGGTGTTCAGGTGATCCTGATAAAGATCGGTCTCTACTGGGGTACCGGCTGCATCACTAATGCGATCTGCATCATAGAGCATCACACCCATATAACGGATACGACCTACACAAGACTCCGCACAGGCCGTCGGCATGCCAGACTCAATGCGAGGATAACAGAGGATACACTTCTCTGATTTACCCGACTCCCAGTTGTAGTAGATCTTCTTGTAGGGGCATGCACTCACGCACATGCGCCAGCCACGACAACGATCCTGATCCACCAGAACCACCCCATCCTCATCACGCTTATAGAGCGCGCCGGATGGGCAGCTGGCCACACAGGCCGGGTTCAGACAGTGGTTACAGAGGCGAGGCAGATACATGTGGAATGTATTCTCAAACTCTGAATACATCTGCTTCTGAATCCCCTCGAAGTTCTTATCCTGTGAACGCTTCTCGAACTCACCCGCCAGATCATCCTCCCAGTTCGGTCCCCAAGTAATCTTGTCCATGGTCTCACCGGTAATCTGGGAGAGTGGACGCGCTGTAGGCGCCGCCTCAGAGAGAGGTTTGTTCTGCAGTTTGGGGTAGTCATAGTCGAATGGCTCGTAGTAGTCATCCACCTCTGGCATGTCCGGGTTGGCAAAGATGTTCAGCAGTTTGCTGGCACGACCACCGGCCTTCAGCTCCAGCTTGCCATTCTTGTTGACCCAACCACCTCGCCATCTCTCCTGGTCTTCCCACATCTTGGGGTAACCAATACCGGGTTTAGACTCGACGTTATTGAACCAGGCGTACTCAACCCCTTTACGGTTCGTCCAGATGTTCTTACAAGTTACTGAACAGGTATGACAACCAATACACTTGTCGAGGTTCAGTACCATTGCAATTTGTGCACGTATTTTCATGTTTTATTCTCCTATTGTGCTGACGATACTGACGCGATTAGTTATTGATGCCTGGAGGGTTTTTCTTCGCCTCCCGCTCTGGCGTCAACGGACGCTCTAACCAATCCACATCCTGATCCTCGATCTTATGGACAATGACATGTTCATCACGATTCGAACCCACCGTACCGTAGTAGTTGAATGCATAAGATAGCTGTGCATAACCACCAATCATATGGGTGGGTTTGGGTACCGTACGGGTCACACTATTGAGAATTCCGCCACGTTTTCCTGTGGTATTGGAACCAGGAACGTTAACGTTCTTCTCCTGAGCGTGATACATGATGGCCATTCCATTAGGAACACGTTGTGAGACCACAACACGAGCAACGGTTGCACCGTTGTCATTCACCGCCTCAACCCAATCGTTATCCTTGAGCCCAATCGACCGTGCATCCTCCTCAGAGACCCAGAAGTAAGGGCCGCCGCGGAACAGGGTCAACATTCTCAGGTTATCCTGATAGGTGGAGTGAATGCCCCACTTGGAGTGTGGCGTAATCCAGTTCAGCACCAGATGAGGTTTACCCTTGACCGCTTCAGGCACATTCTTGTGCGCCTGCAGATCCACTGCCGGTTTGAAGGCACAGAACCCCTCACCAAAGTCGAGCATCCACTCATGATCCTGATAGAACTGGGCACGCCCAGTCAGCGTACGTAGAGGGATATGCTCATGCAGGTTGGTGTAACAGGCATTGTAGCTGACCTCTTCCGACTCAATACCAGACCAGGTGGGCGCGGTAATAATCTTGCGTGGCTGAGCCACAATGTCATGATAGGTGATCTTCTCATCCTGACGCCCTCTGTAGAGATGGCTATGGTCCACACCGGTCTTCTTAGACTGGGCACTCCACGATTTATGCGCCACCTCACCATTGGTCTCTGGTGCCATCCGCATCACTGCATCACAGACATGAACATCCTCGGAGAGTGAAGGCATCCCCTTACTGATCCCCTCCTCTTTGATTACACCATTGAGAGAGGCGAGCTCTTCCAGCTCCTTATCGGTATTCCAGTCTATCCCCTTGATGGTATTACCCAACTTGTTCATCAGGGGTCCAAGCGCAATGTACTTGGCATAGGTGTTGGGATAGTCACGCTCCACCACCTTGAAGATCGGTGCGGTCTTGCCCGGAATCAGATCACAATCACCCTTCTTCCAGTCCTTGACCTCACCAAACGGTTGCGCCAGGGCCATTGGGGTATCGTGTTGCATTGGCAGTGCGACCACATCCTTCTGGGTACCGAGATGGGTCTCCGCCAGTTCAGAGAACTTCTTGGCAATGGTTTTAAAGATCTGCCAGTCTGATTTAGACTCCCATGCAGGATCCACCGCCTTACCCAGTGGGTGGATGAAGGGGTGCATATCTGTGGTGTTCAGATCCGCCTTCTCATACCAGGTCGCTGTTGGCAGAACCATGTCGGAGTAGGCACCAGTAGAGTTGAGGCGGAAGTTGATATCCACCATCAGATCCAGTTTTCCGGTTGGAGACTTCTCTCTCCACTTGATCTCCTGACAGGCAGCACCCTCAGTACCCTCACTCATGACACCATTCTGTGCGCCGAGCAGGTGCTTGAGGAAGTACTCATGCCCCTTGGAGGAGCAACCAATCAGGTTGGAACGCCATACAAACAGGTTACGTGGATGATTCTCTTCCGCATCGATATCCTCGTAGGCGAAGTTGATCTCACCCGCCTTCAGCTTCTCAGCCAGATAGCTGGATACACCCGCCTCATCGGTTGCGCCGGCTGCCTCTGCCTCCTTGACGATCTCAATCGGATTCTTGTCAAAGTGCGGCATGGATGGGGTCCATCCAAGACGCTGTGCGACCACATTGTAGTCACCCAGCTGGTAACCCTTATAACGACCCTTTGCGGTAGAAGCTAACAATCCATCGGCCTCAACCCGCTCATAACGCCATTGATCGGTATGGAAATACCAGTAGGTGGTCGAGGCGGTATGGCGCGGTGGGCGGTGCCAATCCAGACCAAAGGCAATCGGTGCCCAACCCGCCTGTGGACGGAGTTTCTCCTGACCCACATAGTGTGCCCAACCACCACCAGACTGACCCACGCAACCACAGATGTGGAGCAGGTTCATGATCCCGCGATAGTTCATATCGTTGTGGTACCAGTGGTTGATTGCTGCACCCAGAATCACCATCGATTTACCACGGGTCTTCGAGGCGTTGTCGGCAAACTCACGACCGGTACGCTCCAGATCCGCAGCAGGCACGCCAGTTACCTTGGCCGCCCATGCAGGAGTATAAGGTACAGACTCATCAGAGTAATCTTTTGCCAGGTTATCACCCAGACCACGATCAATACCGTACTGAGCAACCTGCAGATCAAACACGGAGGTGACATAGACCTCTTCACCCGAGGCCAATTTCAGCTTGCGTGCCGGGATATTGCGAACCAGGCTGTCGCCATCTTCCGGAGTAAAGTGTGGGAAGGTAACCTCAACCACATCATCCTTGCTATCGATACAGCTCAACTCAGCCTCGGTCTCTCTGCCGTGGGCCTGTTCAAGAATGTTCCACTTACCCTCTTCACCCCAACGGAATCCTACAGAACCGTTCGGCGCAACAAAGGCGTTGCTCTTCTTGTCAAAAACAATGGTCTTCCACTCCGGGTTGTTGGACTCGCCCATGTTGTTGTCAAAGTCAGAGGCGCGTAGGAAACGTCCGGTAACCAGCCTGTCGCCCTGCTTCTCCAGAATGACCTGCATCGGGAAGTCGGTAAAGCTACGTGCATACTCTGTAAAGTATGGATCCTGCTGATTGATATGGAACTCTTTCAGTGCCACATGGCCCATCGCCAGGAATGCAGCAGAGTCTGTACCCTGCTTGACCGGCATCCAGAGGTCGGCAAACTTCACATACTCTGCATAGTCCGGCGCCATCGACACAATCTTGGTACCGTTGTAACGGGACTCCACCGCAAAGTGGGCATCCGGGGTACGGGTCATCGGCAGGTTGGCACCACAGACAATAATGTATTTTGAGTTATACCAGTCTGCGGACTCCGGTACATCGGTCTGTTCACCCCAGACCTGCGGTGAGGCAGGGGGCAGATCACAGTACCAGTCATAAAAAGAGCCAACTCCAGCACCTATTAGGGAGAGGTACCTGGAGCCAGCCGCATAAGAGATCATCGACATCGCCGGGATTGGGGAGAATCCGTAGATCCGGTCCGGTCCCCACTTCTTGATGGTGTGGATATTGGCCGCTGCTATCATCTCAACCATCTCATCCCACTCTGCGCGAACAAATCCGCCCAGTCCACGAACGCCGACATAGCTTTCACGCTTTGCAGGGTCATTCTGAATCGCTGCCCATGAGTCCACAGGATCCTTACCGCTTGCACGCTCTCTGCGGTAGAGGTCGACCAGTCGTCCTCTCACCAATGGATACTTGATCCGATGCGGGCTATAGAGATACCAGGAGAACGAGGCGCCACGCTGACACCCTCTGGGCTCATGGTTGGGCAGATCATCACGGGTACGGGGATAGTTGGTCTGCTGCATCTCATAAGCAACCAGACCATTCTTGACAAAAATCTGCCAGGAACAACCACCGGTACAGTTCACACCATGGGTAGATCGAACCACCTTGTCATGACGCCAGCGATTACGATAGGTATCCTCCCACTGACGATCATCCGTTGTGGTAATGCCGTGCCCTTTTGAGAAGGTATCCTTGACTTTGCCAAAATATCTCAGACGATCAAGAAAATGACTCATACAAAACTCTCCTTTAAAAATTAGTTGGAGCTAGATTGATTTAGAACAGGACAACCCATCTGCAGATCTATGTTGGGTTTGGTTAATCTGCGCAGAAGTATGCGTGGGTTGCCCTGAATTTTTTCCTTTACGGGTTATCAAACTCTCTCTTCGGACCGAGGTAGTACCACCAGTTCAATACCAGACAGACCGTATAGAAGATGGCAAATCCATAGAGTGCATTCTCAGGTGTCGCTGCCTTGATCTGCTCACCAAACACCTTAGGGATAATGAAGGCGCCATAGGCCGCCACTGCTGAGGTCCACCCCAGTACAGGGCCTGCCTGCTCTTTATCAAACACCATTGCAATAGTACGGAAGGTAGAACCATTACCAATTCCTGTTGCTGCAAACAGAATCAGGAAGAGGATAAAGAATGGGAAGAAGAACTCCTCAGGGGTTGCAGACTGGTAGGCCGCTGCGAGGAAATAGGCAACACCCAATGCACTACCAATCATGGTCAAGGAGACATATTGTGTCACCTTGGCTCCACCCATCTTATCTGCCATCCAGCCGCCAATGGGGCGAATCAGCGCGCCAATAAAGGGGCCCATCCAGGCATACATCAGTGCTGAGGGGCCATTTGGATTGGCCACATCATGCATCATGGCGCCATCGGCACCCATGACATGGGTGAAACCGAAGACCACCTTGATCGCCAAAGCAAAACCGGCAGAGTAACCAATAAAGCTTCCGAAAGTCATGGTGTAGATGATGCTCATCACCCATGTGTGCTTGTTCTCGAAAATCTTGAACTGGCGTTTCAGATTGGGCTTGATATCCCCCGGGAGCAGTTTCAGAATCTGGACCGTCATAAACAGGATACCTGCAATAACCGGCCATTTCGCCCACCCTGGTGCACCGATTCCTGTTGGATCAGGAAGAATGACATAGAGTCCAGCCGCTGCTGTCATAAATCCAATGCCCAGCATCATGGTAATCATTGAGAAGGCACCAATCGGAGAGGGCAGATGCGGGGTGACATGGTCCACCTTGAGGTTATTCATCCCGAACCAGCCGGCAAAGGCCAGTGGAATCAGGAAAACCAGCCAGATAAACCCGGCATTATGGATGTAGGTGTCAGAGCCTGCCGGAATCTTGCCAATCAGGGTTCCAGAGGAGGTCACCAACGTCATTGGATCACCACCAAAGATTCCGAAGGTCATCACCAGAGGAACCAGAATCTGCATAGTGGTTACCCCTGCATTTCCCAGCCCTGCATTCAGCCCCAGCGCCAACCCCTGCTGCTTCTTGGGAAAGAAGAAGCTGATATTTGACATTGAGGAGGCGAAGTTACCCCCACCAAAGCCAGAGAGGAATGCCAGAATCTGGAATACCCAGAGTGGAGTCTCCTTATCCTGCAGCGCAAGACCTGCACCAATGGCCGGTATCATCAATAGTGCGGTACTAAAGAAGATGGTATTTCGACCACCCGCAATACGTATAAAAAAGCTGCTGGGGATTCGCAGTGTTGCACCGGTCAGACCGGCAATGGCCATCAGGGTGAAGAGCTCCGGTTTTGCAAAGGGGAACCCCAAGTTGAGCATCTGCACGGTGATGATGCCCCAGTAGAGCCATACCGCAAAGCCATTTAACAGACTGGGGATCGAGATCCAGAGATTTCTGTTTGCGATCCTTTTTCCCTCCGACTCCCAGAACTGTTCGTTTTCCGGGTCCCACTTGGTGATATCCGACATTACTGTCTCCTTATCGTTAATAAAATAGTAAAACGCTAAAAATTAAATTTGAATAACTAACTACACAATCTGAATGGGCTACTCCAGAGACTCACTCGGAAGTGTCCCCTCCATTCGCTGTCGCTTCAACCGCTCTGCCTCCTGCCTGGCCTTCTCACGCGCAGAGGTATAGCTGTTATAGAACTGCTCGATAATCTCGGACTGCTCTACTGCTGCCCTGGCAGTGGCATAGGACTCCAGATCCTCATGGGACTGCTCATACTCACGCATCACATGATCCCTTGCTAATAAAGCATCCTGTCGCTGCTTATCTTTTGCGAAGGTATAGTGCATCCAGACCAGTGAGACCGAGGTGGCACCATAGAGCAGCATAAAGACCACACTGTTGATACCGGTAAAGTCGATCAACGCACCGAACATGATCGGTAGCAGAAAGCCCCCCATGCCCCCCGCCAGTCCAACAATGCCTGAGGCGACACCGATATTGTCTGGATACTCATCGGAGAGGAACTTGAAGACCGAGGCCTTTCCAAATCCCCAGGCGATACCGACAACAAACAGTAGACTGGTGAATACCCAGACATTGAGACCGACACCCACAACCACACTACCGGTAGTGGTCTTGATCACCATCTCTGTCTGTGGATAGGACATCAGGAAGAGGCAGACCCAGGAGATCCACATTACCCACCAGGTCACCTTGTAGGCACCATATTTATCCGAGAACCAGCCGCCCAGCGCGCGAATAACCCCGGATGGCAACACAAAGACTGCCGCAAGGAGCGCTGCAGTGGTCAGATCAAAGCCATACTCTGCAATGTAGTACTTGGTCATCCACAGAGAGAGCCCCACAAACCCACCAAACACCAACGAGTAGTACTGCATGTACTTCCAGATCTTGGGGTCGCCCAACATCTTCAGCTGATCGGCAATCGTGATATGGCTCCCTACCTTATGCTCAGGATCCTCATAGGTGAACATCCAGTAGAGCACAACAACGACAAACATGGCGACAGCATAGACCTTGGGTACCATCTCCCAGCCATAGGCCACCACCAGTGAGGGGGCAACAAACTTGGTCAGTGCAGCACCTGCGTTACCGGCACCAAAGATACCCATGGCAAAGCCCTGCTTCTCCTTGGTAAACCAGCGTGCGGTGTAGGCGATACCCACCGAGAACGAGGCGCCTGCGATACCCACAAACAGCCCCAATACAATAAACTGCCAGTATTCGGTCGCCTCACTGATAAACCAGAGTGGCAAAATCGTAGCCAGCATCAACAGAAAGTAGACAATCCGTCCACCAAATTTGTCTGTCAACATGCCCACCGGCAGTCGGGTGATCGATCCAGTCAGGATCGGGGTTGCGATCAGGATTCCAAACTGGGTCTCACTGAGCGTCAACAGCTCCTTGATCGGAATTCCGATGATGGAGAACATCACCCATACCGCAAAACACGCGGTAAAGGCAAAGGTGTTCATGGTGAGTACTGAAAGCTGCTGGGCTCTAAAACTTGGCATCTCGATTCCTCTCTTAGCTACTGCAGAAAATAGTGCTGAACCTGCTATGGAGTGTGCAATCTATCGATGCAGTGCTATCTATGCAATAGCCTGTAGGGAGGGGTAGAGCCTACTATTCTCTCTAAATACCACCAAGGTGGTATAGAGTGGTAAATAACTATCTACCTGTATATATTGATATTCATAGTAGATGTTATACGATAGTAGCCAGCCTAACCGCTCAAGAACACATTAGGTGGTATCCCCTTTTCCTGAAGCTCTATTGCTCCCCACACAACAAATAACAGACATATGTCAACTCAACCAAAAGAGCAGTCCCTTATTCTTCGTTTTGGTCTTGCGCTAGGGGGAATCGTACTGCTGACATTCATCAGCATGCTCAGCTCAATTTTTATCTCTGAATCAATCACCGGAATGGCGAGTGCAATCAACCAGGCGGGCTCTCTTCGGATGAAATCATTCCAGATTGCAACTGACCTGGTCTACAAGAATGCCGGCACCACCACCGAACCGAGCCCATCCGCTCCCGGGGACCTCTTCTCCAGCCATGTCCACAACTTTGATTCACGGCTTCACCATCCCAGTATCCGGTCATCCGTCCCAAAGGATCCGAACAGCCAAATCAACCAGACCTACCAGGAGGTTGTTCGGGTATGGCAGTATCAGATCAAACCCATACTGTTTGTTTATGAAAAAATGGAGGACCCCTCCTACTTTCCGGGAAGAGAGGGTGACGCCCAGTGGGATGCATTGACAAAGACCTCACGAAACCTGATCCGGCAGCGCTATATGGGTCTTGTCAGCTATTTTGTCCGTAAGATTGACAGCATGGTAAAAGAGCTGGAGCTGGAGATGGAGGAGAAGATCAAGACGCTTCACCTCATCGAGTCGAGCAGCCTGTTTATTGCCATTGCCATTGTTCTGATGATCATGATTTTTCTCTACTCCAGGATTCTCACCCCTCTGCAAACTCTGATGACGGCAACACAAAAGATCCGAGAGGGTGATTTCAGCTACCAGGCATCGGTGAGTGGAAACAATGAACTCACTCGACTGGTAAACACCTTCAATGCGATGTCTACCGAGCTCTCTAAAACCTACATTGATCAAGAGAGGGAGATCCATGAGAAGACGGAGGATCTGAAACAGAAAAAGAACACCATGGAGCTGCTCTACAACACCTCCAGCATTCTTGCCCAGAACCCCACAAGCTCCAGAAGCTACGAGAGAATTCTTGAGAAAATAGACCAACTTCTCAACATCAAGTCCGGGCTGATCTGCCTCTCCGATGCCAGCGCCATGAGGGGGCATGTCCTCGCCTCCAATCTGCGGGATCACCACTGTAGTGCAGGTTGCAAAGGGTGCTTCTCATCAACCGAAAACAGTGGCAGTGAATTTGTGACCCCCATCAAAGACCGTAACCGCTCTCGTTCTTACGGCCTGTTGATGCTGAAACCCGATGGAAAGCAGCTGGATGAGTGGCAAACCTCCACCATCCAGATGATCTCAGAGCAGATTGGGGCCGCAATCACCATTGCTCGTGGCACCATCAAAGAGAAGGAGAACATTCTTAACCATGAACGGAGCAGTATTGCCCGTGAGTTACATGACTCCTTAGCACAATCACTCTCCTACCTGAAAATTGAGGTTAGTCGCATCCAAAAACACCTCTCGGAGATCGAGAACAGTGAAGTGGCCCAGACCATTGCGACAGATATTCGTACCGAACTTAATAATGCCTACCGTCAACTCCGTGAACTGCTCACCACCTTCAGACTCTCCATCGGGACCGATGAACTGGGCAATACCATCAAACAGTCAATTGAGGATTTCAGGCAACGGGAAGACGTGAAGATCATGCTGGATATCCGTCTGGGTGATTGCAGGGTCAACCCCCATGAGGCCATCCATCTGGTCTATATCCTTCGTGAGGCCCTGAATAATGTACACAAGCATGCAGAGGCCTCCAATGTCTGGGTCGAACTGCGCTGCACACCCACCAAGGCGATCACTCTAACCATTCAGGATGATGGCATTGGTGTGGACGAAAATCTGATCCGCCAAGGGCACTTTGGCCTCTCCATCATGCAAGAGCGTACAACCGCATTGAATGGGGTCTATAAGATCAGCAGACGCAATGGGAGTGGCACCACTGTTGAGATCAATTTTACCCCCGTAGAACACCATGAACCAACTGGAGACATCACCGCGTGGATCAACCAAACCTAATCACCCTCATCATTATTGATGACCACCCCCTGTTTCGCAAAGGGGTCAGGAATCTGCTCTCCATGAACCCCCGATTCTCCGTGGTTGGGGAGGCTGCAAATGGAAATGAAGGTATCCGGCTTGCCGCTGAGACAAAACCCGATCTGATCCTACTTGATATCGACATGAAAGGGATGAACGGAATTGAGACATTGAAACTTCTCAAGCAGGATAACCTCCCCTCAAAAGTCATCATGCTGACAGTCTCAAACCATGAGTCCAACGTCCTTGATGCGTTACGCAGTGGTGCGGATGGTTACCTGCTGAAAGATATGGAGCCGGAAGATATCCTGGAAAAAATTGAGCAGGCTGCTGACGGGCAGACCGTCATTAGTGAACAGTTGACCACACTATTGGCAAAGTCAATTCGTGATGATCATCTATCGCCCCACTCCTCTGCAGAGGCAAACCTGACCAACCGTGAAGCTGAGATTCTACGGCTGGTTATGGATGGCATGAGCAACAAGGTTGTTGCGCGTCAATTAGATATCTCTGACGGTACCGTCAAGGTCCACATGAAACATATCCTGAGAAAGTTACAGCTAAAAACCCGTGTTGAAGCCGCTATATGGGCAATTAAAAATCTGGATGATGAGTAGTATCTTGATAGAAGGGATTCTTCTCACGTAACACCCCAACAGCCATCGCAATAGAGAGCAGAATGATCGCATTCAAAAAGACTGGAACCACCATAAAGGCATAACCCAGATTCTCAATCTGTTGGCTCCCGATCGCGGCAGTCACTGCTGTGGCCCCACCGGGCGGGTGCATACACCGCAGGACGTGCATCAACACCATCGCTACAGCAATGGCGACAGATGAAGCGAGCAGGGGGCTATCAATCAGAAGCAGACAGCTGATCCCGACAAATGCAGAGGTGATGTGTCCTCCAACCAGATTCCATGGCTGTGAAACCGGGCTGTGGGGCAGGGCAAAGATCAGCATTGCGGAGGCCCCGGTAGAGGCGAGAATCATTGGCACATGGTCCTCCTCCAGAATGGTGTAACTCATAAAAGAGGCCAACAGGGTCGCAATAAAGGCGCCAATCACCGAGAAGGTTGCCTCCCTATTGTTCATTCCACACATCATCTCGTTTTATCCCCTCCCCCAAGCGTCTCAGTTTAATGCGGTAACTGGTAGTAACCATCCTCTTGCAGAAAACGCTTCGCCTCTTCCGGATCCAGCTCCTCAATGGGTCTGGCAAGGTGGTAGGCAGGCTCAATGGGTGCCTCATTCAGCCTGACCGTCCCTGAATCCACCAAACGCTCCACCACAGAGAGAATGGTACGCTCCAACTCTGCCGGTGGCTGCTCCATATACTGCCCCCGAAGGTGGCCGATCAATTCGCCCACGGTATGCTGCCCATCGGCCAGCATAAAGACGGTGGCTAACCAGGGCTCCAGGCTGACGGTTTGCTTTGGATCACGCTTGTCCACCAGCGCAACCTCACCATCCCCCCCAGTCAGCCTGGTATAGGCATTATTGCGACAGAAGTAGTGGCTCTGATCCAATTCGTCGCTGCTCTCTATCTCTTCACCACCCACGATCTACTCCTATAACCAGCCGTTTAACCTTGCCGCATGCGCAGTCAATAATAGTACAGCCGTATAAAGCGCAACATTCTGAACAAATATTTTACTCATCAACCGGGTGATGTTCTGTTCCAGCTCTCTACCGGCCTGCTCACGATCCTTCTCGGGGAGGGCCTCTATTTCAGCAAACTTCTCTTTTCGTATCCGAACCTGATCAGCAGCCTGGGTCACACAGACGACCAGAATGGCAATCCCAATCCTCTCCGCCGTTGGCAGGAAAAAATATGCCCCCAACCACCCCATCAGGGCATGCATCATGAAGTTCCACAGCATAACCAGAAATCCTTTTGTTAAAACAAGCTTGGCAGTCTGCATGTCACCAGCAGATCAGTCAACTATTCTCTACTGTAATTTGTGAAAAATTACCTGTAATATCCGCTGATTCTTCTTCTCACGAGTACAGTTTGCACGATGAAAATATGTAAAGATCGAGTCGTTACCATCGAATACAAGATGGTCGACGACAAGGGAGAGGTGATCGATAGTACCGATCATAGTGAACCCCTCTCCTTTATTCAGGGCCACGCAACGGTGCTGCCCGCCATTGAGAAGCAGGTTGAAGGGCGTCAGGCAGGAGAGAGTATCACCTTTGCTCTTGACCCTGCTGATAGCTATGGGGAGCGGGATAAATCAAAAATCCAGGTGGTCCCTATCAGTCAGTTCAACACAGAGCGCGAAATCCATGTTGGCATGCAGTTCTTCACCCAGAAGAACGGACATGATATCCCTGTTACTATCACTGCCGTCAGTGATAGCGAGGTTACCATTGATGGAAATCACCCACTGGCTGGAGCCGACATCAATGTTAATCTGGTGATTGTAGAGGTTCGTGAGGCGGTGGATGCTGAACTGGAAAGTGGTGAGATCCAGACTGATCAGGAGCTGTTTAGCCAATAGAGTCCATTGCTGAGGATTCCAGGAGCCTGCCCAGGTGCCCACCACATGGTGACCAATTTTACGGAACCATTGACCACTTTTATGTTCTAATATCTCAATATTGACTACTTAAAATTTGAGGAAAATCATGAACCCAATGGAACAATCTATATCACGTAGCCAGGAGTCAACTCTTGCTACCAACAAGGTTATCAAGAGTACCTACACCCTACTCTCTACAACCCTGATCTTTAGTGCCCTGATGGCTGCTCTCTCTGTAGTCATGCAGACATCACCGGGGGTAAGTCTTGTATCCTCACTGGGAGCTTTAGGGCTGATATGGCTGGTTCTTCCTCGTACAGCCAACTCTGCCAGCGGTCTTGGGGTTGTGTTTGCAATTACCGGTCTTCTTGGTTTTGGTCTGGGCCCAATGTTAACCCATTATCTGAGTATGCCAAATGGTGGCGAGCTGATTGCAACTGCATTTGGTGGAACCGGAATTATCTTTCTTGGGCTCTCTGGCTACGCCCTGACCACCCAGAAGGATTTCAGCTTTATGGGTGGATTCCTGATTGCAGGTCTGATGATGGCGCTAGTGGTTATGCTGGCAAACATCTTCTTTAATATTCCTGCACTCTCACTGGCGATATCCGGGGTGATTATCATGCTGATGAGCGGTTTCATTCTCTATGACACCAGCCGCATGATTCACGATCCAAATGCCAACTACATTATGATGACCGTTGGTCTTTATCTGAATATATTCAATCTGTTTGTCCATCTGCTCCACATTCTTGGTGCGATGAGAGACGACTGATATTAATTTACCCAACAATGCAAAAGCCCCGCACTGTCGGGGCTTTTTTCTTTTTAGAACAGTGAGGTGACCATATGGACTGGATGAAAATTGGCTCAGCCCTGCTTCTGCTGATGATGATTATCTACATCTTTCCAAGAGCCAGACACATGATGACAAACAGCCCCAAGGCTGAGGCAGGCGAGTGGCAGAGTGCAATTCTGCTTCTACTGGCAGTAGTCCTTTTTGTTCTGGTCCTGATTGCCCTGGTTTGATATTTTCAGGATAATAGGACGACCATGAGTGAGATCAGCTACTACGATGCCGTCTGCAGAATGATTGAGATGAATGTTAATTCTGAGTATATGGAGGGGTGGATGGCAGGCTATCTACGCAACCCCAGGCGTGAGGAGCACGAGATTACGCAGGAGTACTCATCAGGCTTTGAGGATGGTCTGGAGCGTGATGTCAGACACTTCTGTAGTTGGGTTATTCCGCTGAAGAGCAGTTAGGAGTTATGACGGGGACTTAAGTATTGTGTTCCCTTAATTCAATTCAACACCGACAATTCCCTCGATTGATTTTTTCAGTGCCTCAATGGCGTCCGGGACCTCAATCTCCATGATCTGATCAATCACCCAGCGGTTGTCCTGGTCGTCACCCATAATGGCACCTACTCTCTCTCCAAAGTAACGAATAAAGTGGTAGCTTGGCCCATCGTCACCAAAACTGAATTCTGCATAGTCAGCTGCCCTCTCGTTTATCAACCCTACCAGATCGGTACGGTCAGGCCCCTGCTCTGGCAGGTCGGCATAGTTATCCTCAACAATATCTAGCAACCGATAGGCCATTGCACCGATGAACTGTCCCCGTATATCAGGCTCCATAGAGTCATAAACCAGTCGGTCTGTAATCTGGATCAGAAAAATCAACATTTCGGTCATCACCTCCAGACCCTGGGATTTGGAGGTGAAATAGAACTTCTCATCCTGCAGGTTTCTAACCATCTTCAGGGAGAACTTCCAGCAGTTATAGGATAGTGAACCAGCCAGCTCACTTATTTCATGCTTGTCATCCTTGTGCCATTTATGGGCAATCCGCATGAACGCCATATTTAGTTTCTCTTTTTCGATGGAGAGGTGTAGGTAGGGTCATTTGGATTGAGCACAATCAGGCTCATCTCCCCGCCATCCATCTCCACATAATCCAGGGTAGCGTCTTCCAGATATTCTCGCAGCTCTTCATTGATGAACACCGTTACCTCTCCGAACTTGAATTCAAGATCACTCTCACGTTTTTCGTCAAATCCGATACCATAATCATACCCACCATCTGACGACTCTTTGATGGCAACCCTGAGCCCCAGCTCATTTTCAATACCACCTGTCTCTATGGAGTGGTTAATAAAACCGAGTGCATTTTCTGTAACTGTAATCATCTATTTTTCCTGTTTAGTCTCGTTTTTTATCTCTCTGACACGGTCGACAAACTCTTTAACCCATGGATTTTGTCTGCTGTTTCTCTGGTGGACATAACTTGCCAGAAGGTTTTTGTAGACAATTCCATCGTGCCTGCCATCAACCCCAAAGCCACGATGAATCGAGTAGGCAAACTCCGTATCCTCTGCAAGATTCTCAAGTGATGAGTAGTGAAACTCATGTGCTGGGGTATCAGATGACTCTCCACTACGCTGGAAGCGGGCGTACCCACGCCCCTGGGGTCTCTTGTGCATCACACTGTCGCCGTCAACTATCCCCACCATCTCACGGCAATCATCACCCCAGCTTATCTGACGTGACAGATACATCAGGCCGCCACACTCCGCATAGGTTGGTACTCCATTCTCAATGGCATCATAAATCTGTCTACGCATAGAGCGGTTCTGCTCCAGTTGAGCCATGTGGGTCTCGGGAAAACCTCCCCCAATAAAGAGGCCGTCTACATCCGGCAGATCACTGTCATGAAGTGGACTGAACGGAACCAACTCTACCCCCTGTTGACGAAACGCATCCAGATCTGCCGAGTAGTAAAAACCAAACGCCTCATCTCTGGCAATCCCAACCCGCAGTGGTGGTGTCACCACACTCTGAACAGAGCTATCACCTATCACCTCTGAAACAGAATGATCATCCTGTTCCTGAGAGTCAGGAACAAGCTCCAGCAGACGATCAAGATCTACCTGCTCCTCGACAACTCTGCGAATGGTCTCAATCTTGTTGCGAGCCTCATGGGCCTCATTGCTTGGAACCAGTCCAAGGTGACGCTCTACGATCTCCAGGTCTGGATGACGCGGTATGGTGCCCAGAACAGCCATATCAGTATAGTGTTCAACCACCTGTTGCAATTTTTTCTCATGGCGTGAACCTCCAGTCTGATTAAGGATTACCCCTACAAAATTGATCTCCGGGTCAAAATTCTGATACCCCAGCAGTAACGGGGCAATACCTCTGGTGATTCCATTGGTGTTTATTACTAACACAACTGGTAGATCCAGCAGTTTTGCCATCGCTCCATTACTATCACTACCATCAACCGAAAGGCCATCAAATAGCCCCTTGTTGCCCTCTACAATAGAGAGGTCTGAACCTGCCTGTTCTGCATGGTAGAGCGCGAGTATCTCTTCACGCTCCATGGTATAGAAATCCAGGGTATGGCACGGTAGGCCTGATGCCATCGAGAGCCACATTGGATCAATATAGTCAGGGCCCTTCTTGAATGGGGATACAGAGAGGCCCCGTGCAGCATATGCTGCACAGAGGCCTAGAGTTACGGTTGTTTTCCCTGAAGATTTATGGGCTGCAGAGATGTAGAGCTGCTTCAATGGCAGACTGTTCCACGCTTAGGCTGGAACCTCAGTGATATTCTCTGTGTGCTCGGCATCAAGATTGTCTGGCACCAGGCGCAACATCTTGATTGCAAACAGGAAGAGCGCGATCGCAACAGCAACTCCACCAAGCCCCAACAGAATCTCTGGAAGTGATGGGGTGTAGCTATTTACCACCCCCTCATTGAAGCTGCTGCTAACCTCTTTGCCCGGGAAGAGCACCAGAGGGAAGGCCTGACCACCGACTACAATGCCGTAGATATGGGCAAATCCACCCACAATCACCAGCGAGGATGCGGTAATGAGTGAGCGAATGTCATAACGAAATGAGGGGTGGTAGATCAGGATTAGTGGAACAACCCCGCCCAGCAGAACCTGAACAACCCAGAAGAGGAAGGTGTAGATACCACCATCCATCAGGATAAAGCGCTCAAAACCGGCATGCTCTGCAGCATAGAGGTTGGTCAGATGGAAGACCACAGTAAAGTAGAGAACCGCAGCCACAAAGACCCCAAACAGATTGTTGAGGCGCTCAATCAGATCGGCACTGATGGAGCGGTCGGTATAGCGATAGATCCCGATCAGCAGGATCATGAAGATCGCCTTGCCGAATGCAAATGACATGATAATAAACATGGGCGCCATGATCGCCGCATCGTAGCCCTGTCTGGCTGAGAGGAAGCCGAAGATCGATCCGGTACCTGTGGTCAACACAAGTCGCCAGATAAAGGCTGCAGTACCAGCCTTGCGGGTATGCTGATGCATCTTTGGATCAAACATGGTCCAGAGATAGGTGAGCACAATCACGAAGAACCCTGTGTAGAGGATTATGTTCCAGGCAAATATTGATTTGAAGTTGTATGAGGTTATTGCGGTGATCATACGGTCTGCACGCCCAAGATCGAGCAGTAGAACCACCAACCCGCCCGCCAGCAGGGTCAATGCCAACATTGCCGACATTCTGGCCATCGGTTTGTAGATCTTCTGGTTGAAAACTGATGAAATCGAGGCTACGTTAAGGGCACCAGAAGCGGCAACAATCAGGAAAATCGCAAATACGTGCGGCATTCCCCAGACAACCTGGTTGTTCATCCCGGTTACGTGGTGGCCACTGTGCTCCATATAGAGGAATGCCCCGGCAGCCATCAGGATGAAAAATCCCAGTGCTCCCATCAATCCCCAGTAGCCAAGGCTACGACCCTCTATTCCGCTGTAGACGACTCTTTTCATCTCTGTTTTCCTTAAATCCCGCTGTAACGGATACCTGGGTTCAACCCAAGATCGGCACGAATCTGGGTAGAGTCAACCTCTGCCAGTTTCTTGGAAATATCGCTATTGGGATCATTCAGATCACCAAACATCATTGCTCCACTGCTGCACTTTTCAACACAGGCTGGCTGATCACCACGGTCCACTCTATGTACACACATGGTACATGCCTCAACTGTTCCCTTGCCGCGGGGTGAGTTGCTCTTCTGGTCATGCAGTGGCTCATGGACAAAGGAACGTGCCTTGTATGGGCAGGCCATCATGCAGTAGCGGCAACCGATACAGATATGTTTGTCAACCAACACAATGCCATCAGCTCGCTTCATCGAGGCACCAGTTGGGCAGACATCTACACAGGCTGGATTCTCGCAGTGCTGACACATCATCGGCAGCTGATCGGTATGTCCAGTCTGTTTGTCGCGGATGGTTACGGTACGGATCCACTGCGCCTTCTGTTGTGGGTTGGATTGAGACTCATCAGTTGAGCCCTCGCCCCAGCCATTCTCCTGCTGACAGGCGGAGACACAGTCGCTGCATCCGTCTGTACATTTGTTGGTATCAACCAACATGCCCCAACGCTTGCTGCTGCTTGCGCCCTCTGGCTGATCCTGATCTGCCTGGGCAATAGTCATCAGGGTAATTCCTGGTGCGATTAGTGCGGTTGCACCCGCAGCCTGGACCATAAAGCGACGACGCTGCCGACTCTCTAACTGAGAATCCATCTCTTCTGTTCTGTTGTCTGTTGTCTGATCTTGACTCATTTTGCAGAACTCCCAACAGCGATTCTGGGCTGGTCTGGTTTGGTTGCATGACACTCGAAACAGTCTATGCTCACCGAGGTAAAGGCGTGACAACTACTGCAGAACTGATCCTCCGCATTAATTGCAATGCTGTTTCCATGGTCATCCTGCTGAGTATGGCACTCAACACACCCCTTGATGCTACCCTCAACCGGGCGGATCCCAAGTTGCAGGGTACGATCACGATCGTGCTGCAACAGCTCCATGTGGTTGCGTCGCATCCATGCGGTCTCGCGCACACAGGCGTCACCCGCGTTGGAGCTGATAGATGATCTGGCTCCATCATGATCGCCGCCACTCTGAGCGATCGAGGCATAACCCATCAATGAACTCAGAACCAGTGCCACCACTGTGACACGCTGTCTTGAAATCTGTTTTAACATTTGTGACAACATCACATTCAACCTCTGGTTGTGGTATCTACTCACCGAGCCCCATCTGGATATAACCGGTTGGACATACGTCCTCACAGATGTTGCAGCCAACACATTTAGAGTAGTCCGTATCTACGTAACGACCCATGGCGCTCTCATTCTTGCGCACCTTGAATACTGCCTGCTGGGGACAGAAGATAACGCAGTTATCACACTCAAAGCACATACCACAGCTCATGCAGCGCTTTGCCTCTGCAACCGCAGTATCCTTGTCCAGGCCGACCATGCGCTCCTCGAAGTTCTGCAGAACTACCTCAGCATCAACCTCCTTGAAACTGCGGTGGTTGCGCGGACTATTCTCGAAATGGCCCAGGAAGAGCTTCTCATGGGTAATTACCGAGGCAAAAGAGCGGTCCTCATAGTTATGGATCGCAAACTTGCTGCTATCGGTACCTCTGAGTCCATCCTCCTTCTCCCTGCCATCACCCTCTGGCGCAAAGTTCTCTGGCTCAAGACCTGCACGCTGTAGCTGATCCCCCAACTGGAAGTGATGTACGTCAACCTTTGGTCGGACTGACAACTCTTCACCCTTCAGGTACTCATTAATTGACTCAACCGCAACTGACGCCTGGCCAATTGCTGTAGTGAGTAGATGTGGACGGATGATATCGCCAGCAACAAAGTGTCCTGGCTTGCCCTTTACTGCATAGTTTTTGGTGGCATCAATCAGACCACGACCATTGTCAAGATCCTCATAACCGGTGAAATCACCAGTCTGCCCGATTGCTGAGGCGATTAGTGAACACTCAAGAATCTCCTCTGTACCCTCGATAGGCTCGGCCTTGCCGGACTCGTAACTGAGCTGCACCACCTTGAGACCGGTAGCACGGCCATCTGCATCGAGGACAACCTCGACAGGGCTCAGTGAGCCACGGATCTCTACACCCTCACGCAGGGCATCATCAATCTCGTGCTGTGCTGCACTCATGTTTTCGATTGGCTGACGCGAGATCAACAGAACCTCAGCACCCTCACGGGCCGCAGTATCTGCAACATCATGTGCAGTATCACCCATAATGATATGTTCTGGGCGATCATTGTCATGAGGCGTATCAATATGGCCAATACGGCGGGCAACAGAGGCGACATCGATGGAGGTATCACCACCACCAACCACAACCACCTTGCCAGATACATGTTTCAGTCGACCAGAGTTGAAGGCACTAAGGAAGGCAACACCGGTAATACAGTTGGGAGCCTCGGCACCATCAATAGGTAGTGGACGGCCAGACTGGGCGCCAATTGCCCAGAAAACAGCATCAAATTCTTTCTCAATATCCTCTACAGAGATATCAGTTCCAACACGGGTATTGAGGCGGAGCTCAACACCCATATCAGTAATACGTTTGACCTCACCGGCCAGCATCTCACGTGGGGTACGATATCCAGGAATACCGTAGACCATCATTCCACCCAGGGTGTCATGGTCATCAAAGATGGTTGCACCGTGACCAATCTTGCGCAGCTGGTAGGCTGCCGCCAATCCTGCTGGACCGCCACCGATGATTGCAACCTTCTTGCCGCTATCCTCGCCAGACTCAAACCCGAGATCACTCTCCAGGGCGCTGTCACCGATAAACTGGTCAATCGAGTTAATCCCTACAAAATCCTCAACCTCATTACGGTTACAGCCATCCTGACAGGGTGCAGGACAGACTCGACCCATGGTTGAAGGGAAGGGGTTGGCCTCGGTGTAGAGACGAAATGCATGCTCTTCCATGGTCACACCCTCTGGTGGGGTATCGAGGCCACGGACGATATCGAGCCAGCCACGAACATCATGACCTGATGGGCAACTAGCCTGACAGGGTGGAGTCTGGTGAACGTAGGTGGGACACTTGTGGGTCCAGCTAGCCTGCCAGATCATCTCATCGTTATCGTAAAAACGTCCAAACTCTTCACGAGGATAGTCCTCGTAACGACGGAAATTCAGCTCTTTGTTCATCTCATCACTTGGCGTTGCCATTATCAGATGCTCCTATCTTTTAAATTAATCATTGCTTTAATCGTTGTTCTCAAACACCAGTGCATCACCAACCAGTTGGTGAACACTTATAATCATATCCATTGGCATCTTGTAATAAGGCAGCACCTTGGTGAACTGGCTCTTACAAATTGCACATATTGCTGCAAGGGTATCTACCCCCTCCTCCTCAAACACCTTATGGAGAGCATTCATGCGAGGCATTGCCCCCTTGACACGGAGCTCCATCAGATCGTCTGTCAGCAGACCGCCGCCACCACCACAACAGAGGGTCTCCTCATACATGGTAGAGCTATCCATCTCGACGTAATTGTTGACCACACCCTTGATAACCTCACGAGGCAGAATAAACTGGCCACGCTCAATACCGCCCATACCAGATCCACGTGCCACGTTACAGGAGTCATGGAAGGTAACGGTACGGTGGTCATTTGCCGATTTATCAATCTTCAAGGCGCCACGTTGCATCAAATCGTAGGTAAATTCTATGATGTGCTGGGGGGCGGGATAGCGCGGATCAAGCTGCTTCTGCAGCATCTGCGCATATTTGTCATCTGCCGCAGCACCGTGTCCGGTACCAGCAAGGGTATTCCAGAAGCTGTAGGCAACACGCCATGCGTGGCCACACTCACCAACAATTACCCGCTTCACACCCAACTCAAGAGCTGCGGTACGAATTCTCTCCGCAACACTCTTCATGGTTGCATAGTTGCCGATAAACATACCGAAGTTGGCACCTTCAGAGGCGTAAGAGCTCATGGTCCAGCTAATTCCAGCCTGGTGGAATACCTTGGCATAACCCAGCAGTCCATCAATATGGGGCTCTGCAAAAAAGTCTGCCGATGGGGTGATCAACAGCACGTCTGCACCCTTCTCATCAAGTGGCATGCGAATTGGCAGACCAGTCTCATCCTCCAGATCCTCTTCGAGATCCTCCAGAGTCGCCTTCAGAGCGGGGCCTGGCAGACCCAGATTGTTACCAATCTTTAGCACCTTGCCCAAAATCTCATTGTCATACTTCTGGCCATAACCGACAGCATCGAGAATATCTCGTGCAGCCATGGTGATCTCTGCAGTATCAATACCGTAGGGACAGAAAACGGAGCAGCGACGACACTCTGAACACTGATGATAGTAGCTGTGCCACTCATCCAGAGTTTCACGGGTCAGATCCTTCGCCCCCACCAGGTTGGGGAAGAACTTGCCGGCAAAGGTAAAGTAACGACGGTAGACACTACGCAGTAGCTCCTGACGAGCAACCGGCATGTTTTTGGGGTCTGCAGTACCGAGGAAGTAGTGACACTTGTCGGTACAGGATCCACAGTGGACACAGATATCGAGGAACAGGCTAAAGCTACGAGAGGTCTTGTTCAGATCTGCCATCTTCGCAATTGCCCGGTCATGCCAATCATCAACCAGCTCGCCCGGGAAGTTCAGCGCCTCCTGGTGGTCTGGCTTGGCCACAAATGGTGAGGAGTGAGCCATAGCCCCCTCCTGCAGCACAGGAATCTCTACGTACTCTGTCAGCTCTGGAGCATCAATCTTTACTCTGGCCACAATTATTTCTCCATCTCTGCTGCCCATGGAGCGATATGTCGCTTCTCACGTGAATCATCGATTTGATTACGGGTTGGGCTAAAGAAAATGCCTGGGGCATGCATCAATTTACTGATCGGGAAGATCACCATCAACAGAATAACCAGTGAAAGATGAACAATCAAAATTGGGTCTGCTGGCAGCTCATGGGATAGATCAAACGAGATTACCCCCAACATAAACTCTTTAAGGGCAACAATATCGGTATGGAATACCATGGTTGTCATCATCCCGCTTACACCAATACCAAGCAGCAGTAGTAGCATCAGGTGGTCGGATGGAGTACTGATGTAACGAATCCGCTCCACAATAAAACGACGTGCCCAGAGTCCTGCAAGACCGGCGATCATGGCAAATCCTGCATACTTGCCAAAGGGTTGAACAATATTGACCCAGAACCAGGGAAACTCCTGGAAATAACGAACATGACGAGCAAGCACCAGGAACAGTGCCATATGGAACATCCAGCCAAATATCCAGATCCACTTGTTGGACTTGAACAGGCTTTCAAACAGTACAACCTCGCGGGCCATACGGTAGACCATCCCTGTCTGTGTTCTAGGTGCAGGCATGGTAGGAATTTTGAGCGGAGCCGGGGTGCGCCAGTAGGCAACGACTCTCAGAGCAACGCCAATCACCAGAATGGCCGTGGCTACATAAAAAAGTATGGCAAACAGTTCAGTTAACATACGCCTATCGCCTCCGCGACATTTTCTCTACAGGTAAATTACTGTGCAAAATCAGGAGGTTGCAGTACAACTAACTCCTGAATAAATTATTGCTCAGATTGCCGACTGCAGGGTTCCAGTGCAAGGCAGAAAATGTGAATTTACAAGTGTAAATTACCATTTTCAAACGCCGCAATGGGGCGCTACAGTCGGTAAGCTGAGTGAGAACTTAGATACAGCCTGTTGGCTTGGGTAACCCACCAATCTTACAAGCCTGCTTTGCAGGGCCGAATGGGAACAACTCATACAGATACTTGCTGTTACCCTTCTCCTTACCAAGCTTTTTACCAAGAGCCTTGGTCAATACACGTACTGCAGGGGCAATCTGATACTCGTCGTAATACTCACGCAGGAAGTCAATTACCTCCCAATGTGCATCAGTCAACTCAACATCCTCATCAGCAGCCAATACTGCAGCCACATCTCTTGTCCAATCATTAATATCGGAGAGGTAACCCTCTTCATCAACTTCTACAGCCTGACCGTTTACATCAATACTCATAACATTTCTCCTAAAAAACAGGTAAAAAATAAAACTTAATAATTAACTCTCTTACACCCAGGATTGAACCCCATCGCCATTAGCGACAAGATCAACAAAATCGGCATAATCAACCAGATCAACTCCCTCTACGAGATTGCCCTCGATTCCTCGAGCCGCAACATCACTCTGCAGAGCCACGACCTTGGCCTTGGAGAGATCTCCCTCAACTGAACTACCTTTCAGAGCTGCATAGACACCATCCTCAATCAACAGAACCGTACTGCTGTCAGTCGCATGAGCCATACAGGAGGTGAATGAATCCTTTTCAAAAGGTGACTTGTTTACAATGTGTAGCATAATTTAATCCCCTTCTATCCTAGAAACTCAGAACCACTTCGCTCTCTTCCATGAGATCACGAATCTCATCGGCAGAGACCAGATGCATTGATGATTTTTCAGCCCAATCATCATCCTCATCCTCATAGGTAAGTGCCATCAGATCATCCATGGTCAGACCACGAGCCTCTAGCGACTCTTTCTCGACATAGATCTTGTTGACATCATAATCACCCAGCGCGTTGAACGTTGGCGAGAAGTTCTTCATTCCTGAAGCTTCACTATTTTGATCTTTCTTCAGCTGAAAAACGCCATCATCCATGAATACCAGACTTACATCCTGATCAAAGGCTGCGCCAATCAGAACCACCTCAAGTGACTCCAGTGCATATACAGTTCCGTAAGGGGCTCTACGATTTACATAGAGAAACTTTTTAATCTCAGACATTTGTGCTTCTCCTATTAATCACCAAAGACAACCAGACGGTCGGACTGAACCCCAGCCTCAATCAGCTGACCCAGACCAGAGATACGAAACCCATCCATGATGTTGGTCGCATCTTTGCCATTACGCTCTGCCTCGCCATCATCCACAATGCCGCGACGCTGAGCCGCTGCAACACAGATCACCAGATCAAGCTCATGCTCCTTGGAGAGATCACTCCAGAGCTGTTGAACATTACGATCATCCTGTGGTGGAGTCGCCAGGCGAGTCCCGTTATTTACACCATCGTGATAGAAGAAGACACGAAATATCTCATGCCCCTTCTCCAGTGCCGCCTTTACAAAATTGTAGGCACTGTCAGAGGCCTGATGCTGATATGGCCCCTCATTTACCTGTACTGAAATTTTCATCTAAACAATCCTTTTAATATCTTAAAACCATAGACCCAAGATTTCGCTAACAACGAGATCAGAAGTGGATATGTGTAGAGGCATTCAGTCTGGCAGTTGCACCGCGCCAGGTATCGATATGGTATTTAGTGAATGGAAGCTCAGTCTTCTCGAAGAATGCTGGCCAGCCGATACGTTCGGCCCACTCACCCATACGCTCCCAATCTCTTGCATCTTCCTTGTAGACCGCGAGGATCTTCTTGACCACTGCACCAACCTCAGGCCAGCGTGGAGGATTATTAGGGAGGCCTGCAGCAACCAGCTTATGGAACATTGGCTTGCTACGTGCATTCGAGTGCTTGCCGCCCACCCAGATTGCCAACTTGGAGTGCTCAGGATCGTTGATCAGCATTGGGGGACATGGAGGAAAACATGCGCCACAGCAGACACACTTCTTCTCATCAACCTCAAGTGAAGGCTTACCGTTGACGATTGCTGGACGAATCGCAGCAACTGGGCAACGAGCCACAACGGTTGGGCGCTCACAGACACCGGAAACCAGGTCATGGTTGATCTTTGGTGGCTTGGTATGCTGGATATTGATTGCAATATCACCCTGCCCACCACAGTTAATCTGACAGCATGAAGAGGTAATCTTCACACGGTTTGGCATCTCTTCACGAATAAATTCCTCATGCAGCTCATCCATTAAGGACTTAACCGCACCAGATGCGTCTGTTCCAGGAATATCACAGTGCATCCAGCCCTGAGTATGAGAGATACTGGTGATAGATGGTCCGGTTCCACCAACGGGGAAGCCCTCTTCATTCAGTCGCTCAATCAGTGGGGCCACACGGCTCTCATCCTTACAGAGGAATTCGACATTGTTTCGCACAGTAAAGCGAAGATATCCATCACTAAACTCATCAGCAATATCTGCCAACAGACGAATAGTGTATAGATCCATCTGACGCTGGGTACCACAACGGACACTCCAGATCTCATCACCAGATTTAGCCACGTGGTGGAGTACACCTGGACGAGGGCGGTCATGGAACTTCCATGATCCGTAGTTCTCCTTCATGATGGGGTGCATAAACGGTATTGCGCTTGGTACACCAGTCTCTTCCGGCATGCGGGGTGCTTCTGCCATAATTTTTCTCCAATTACTCTATTGTTTTAACTCAATAATTCTTAAACAAGGGCACTATTTAACCTAGGCGCTCTTTCGCTCTTCCCACTTGGCCACCTCATCATCCCAGTCATCCATACGGACGTAAGGTGTGGTTCGTGGAACAGCAATCATGTTCGGATCAACTTCCAAATCCATTCCTTCCAGGTAGGCAGTAATGCCGATACGCTCGATCATCTCACCTGAACGCTCATGCTCCAGAGCATTCTCTGCAAAGAAGTCAACGTGGTCACCACTGATCT
>JACNFK010000039.1 GCA_014384675.1 Candidatus Thiopontia autotrophica
TGCTTTCTACTCATGACCATCAATCTCTAGCAGTAGCTTTTTCCAGGCCATCTCTGGTGTTGTCTGACGCAAACATAAAGAATCGACAGCAGGGTCTCCTTTATATATACACTCCCTTTTTTGACATGGCGCACACTCAAGATCTGAATCCATGTGCAATTGATGATCCCCCATTGTGCCAGTTAACGTAGAGACAGTAGGTCCATAAATGGTTACTGACGGAATGCCCAGTGCTGCAACCAGATGGGCGATACCGGAGTCAACACAGACTGCGCCTACAGCCTGCTGAAGCTGCCTGGAAAGTACATCAAGTGAACTTCTGGGAAGGATTTCCGCATCGTGGCCAGCCGCAATACTCTCTGCCCGTGCCTTCTCCTCCTCACTTCCCCATGGAAGCAGCACTGTATAACCAGCACTATTTACAATCCCTGCCAGCTCTATCCAGTATTCATCGGGCCAATGCTTGGTTTCCCAGGTGGTTCCATGGACAAACAGAATGGATGGTACATTACTTCTCTCTTCTGGGGCTGTCCGATTGATACCGAAGTTCGGGAGACTCAATGGCAGCTCATAACCCAGTGCCTGGGCAAACAGTTTTCGCAGTCGGACAATTGCATGCTCTCCTCTCTCCACTGGAAGTCGCTGCTGATAGAGGCGGCTTGCCAGTGGCTCTCTGGCGGAGCCCGCATCAAGACCAACCACCCTGCCTTTGGCCATACGGGAGAGCAGCGCGCTCTTGATCAGCCCCTGTGCATCCAGAACCAGATCATACTCCCGCGCGCTCAATTGCCCCCTGAAAGCACCCCACTCCCCGGAGACAATGGCCTTTAGTGGTGATCTTCTCCAGCGGCGGATCGCAACCTTAATCACCCGATCCACTGCCGGGTGCCATGCCGGCACCTCAGCAAATGACTCCTCTACCACCCAGTCAAATCGGATTCCCGGGATCGCTGCTACTGCATCAGTCACTGCCGGCAGTGTGTGCAGAACATCCCCCAGCGAAGAGGTTTTAACCAACAGAACACGCATTAGATTCCAAATGCCTCCACTGCCTTCAGCACTTGATCAGGCTCTAGCTTTTTCAAGCAGTCATAGTGGCCCAGCGGGCACTCCCGCTTGAAACAGGGGCTACACTCCAGATTGAGATCAAGGATCTGTGCTCTTTGGTTGAGCGGCGGGGTAAACCCAGGGTCAGAGGATCCATAAATCGCCACCAGATCACGGTCAAGTGCTGCGGCCACATGCATTAGACCGGAGTCATTTCCCACCACTACGGTTGCCAGTGACATCAGGTCGACTGCCTGCTCCAGTGTGGTTCGTCCTGCCAGATTCTCTACCTGACTACCCGCTCCTTCCAGCTCACCAATCACCATCTCACCAATCGATCGATCTTTTTCTGAACCGAAGAGCCAAACATCCCAACCCTGTCTGATCTTCTCCTCAGCCACCGCCGCAAAATAGTCGGCTGGCCACTGCTTCGCAGGACCATACTCGGCACCGGGACAGAGTGCCAACAGTTTACTCTCCGGCCTGTTGAGCCCGATTGATTGTAGCGTCTCTTCTATGGAGTCACTCTCCACCTCTAGTCTCGGCTCAGTAATTTCCGGTAGCGGCTCACCTGAATCCACACCAAGGGCAACGAATCTCTGTACAGTCATTGGCAGCTGTTCCTTGTCAAGAACCCTTACGTCATTCAACAACCCATAGCGCATCTCGCCACGATAACCGGTTCTAGTGGGAATTCCTGCTGCCCAGGGCACAATCGCTGATTTCAGTGAGTTGGGCAGAACAATTACCTGACTATATTCTTCAGATCGCAGGCTCTTACCCAGTCGATAACGCTCCCCCAACCCCATCTTGCCGTGACCCAGCGGCATCACAATCCCACGGTTGACCTCCGGCATCCGCTCCAGTAGCGGCAGCGACCAAGCGGGTGCAAGCATATCGATGTTCGGATCTGGGGTGCGCTGCTTCAGTATCTTGAAGAGGCTCTGTGCCATCACCATATCACCGACCCAAGAGGGTCCGATGATGAGCACCGATGGGGTCAGGTCTGCGTTTTTACTGTTATTTTTGGCGTCCACCTTATTGCAACCATCTAACGATCAAATAACAGTAAAAACGCAGACCTGACCCCACTAGTCATTGAGAATATCCATATACTCCGCCACCCCTTCCTCAACAGTCATGAATTGCTTGGAGTATCCGGCACTGCGCAGGTTGCTGATATCTGCCTCGGTAAAGCTCTGGTAGGCGCCTTTGAGGTGGTCCGGGAATGGAATGTACTCAATCTCCCCCTTTCCGTGCCAATCGATCACTGCATTGGCCATATCATTGAATGATTGCGAACGTCCTGTTCCCAAATTAAAGATTCCCGATCTGTCTGGATTATCCATAAACCAGAGATTCACTTTCACTGCATCTCCCACATAGACAAAGTCTCGACGCTGCTCCCCATCCCCATAGCCATCACAACCGGCAAACAGTTTGGCGATGCCACCATCCTTGAGCTGATTATTAAAGTGGAATGCCGTACTCGACATAGTCCCTTTGTGCTGCTCACGCGGACCATAGACATTGAAGTAGCGGAAGCCAACCACCTGGCTCTTCATCTCAGTCTGTAGCCTTCTCACATACTGATCAAACTGGAATTTGGAGTAGGCGTACATATTGATCGGATGCTCGTGCTGCCGATCCTCCACAAAGGTGGTTCCCGCCCCATAGACCGAGGCAGAGGAGGCATAGAGATACTGCACCCCCCGCTTGAGGCACCAGTGAAGTAGTGATTTGGAGTATTCGTAGTTGTTCTTCATCACGAAGTGGCCATCCCACTCTGTGGTGGCTGAGGTCGCCCCCTCATGAAAGATTGCCTGGACATCACCAAACTCATCGTCATTATTGATCCGATCGATAAAATCCAGACGATCCATATAGTCAGCAATATCAAGATCGGCCAGATTGCGCATCTTGTGGCCATTGGTGAGATTGTCAACCACCAGAATATCGGTCTCACCACGCTCATTGAGAGCCTTGACAATATTACTGCCGATAAATCCGGCTCCACCTGTGACTATAATCATTCTTCTGTTCCCTTCATTCTCTCAATCATTGAGGTTGTGGAGTGTCCCTCTACAAATTTCAATATCTCTACTGAGCCCCCATTGGCTATCACGCATTCGCCTCCTGCAACCTCTTCTGGTCTGTAGTCCCCTCCCTTTACTATCATGTCTGGCAGGACTCTGCAGTAGAGTCGTTCCGGGGTCTCCTCGGTAAATGGAACCACCCAATCGACGCTCTCCAATGCAGCCAAGACTGTCATCCGCTGCTCTATCCCATTAATTGGACGGCTCACTCCATTCACATCGCCCTTGAGCTGCCTAACCGACTCATCCGAGTTGACTGCAACTATCAGGCGGTTCCCCAGTTTTCTCGCCTCTGCAAGATAAGTTACATGGCCGGTGTGGAGCAGGTCGAAACAGCCGTTTGTCATCACCACCTTCTCTCCTCGCGCATGTGCATACTCAATGGCCTGCTGCAGCTCATCCTCGGTGAGGATGCCAAAACCACCCTCTTCCGGATCGTGAGCGGCATGGTGCAGCTCTGCAACGGTGGTGGTTGCGGTACCCAATTTTCCGACCACAATTCCAGCCGCAAGGTTAGCCGTCGCCACCGCATCCTGACGTGTTGCCCCTGCTGCCAGCCCTGCGGCAATAGTTGCAATTACGGTATCTCCCGCACCGGTTACATCATAGACCTCACGGGCATGGGTTGGGTGGTGGAAAGGCCCATCCCCCTCTTCTGAACCAGGACAGAGCAGCGTCATTCCATCCTCACCACGGGTGATCAGCAGAGCATCCATCACCAGCTGCTGGCGAAGCTGCTCACCCTTTTCTACAACATCCTCGTTGCCACTACATGTCCCAACCACAGCCTCAAATTCAGAAAAGTTTGGGGTCATCAGGGTGGCGCCACGATATTTGGAAAAATCATCCCCCTTGGGGTCAATTAATACCTCTTTTCCTGCGGAACGTGCTAGCTGAATCATGGTCTGCACATCGCTCAATGTACCCTTGCCATAATCAGAGAGGACTACCACATCGTGCTGCTCCAGTTGTCTCTTGTAACGCTCCAGCATCGCCTCCAGTGAGAGCTGGTCAAAACGGTTCTCGAAGTCGAGCCGAATCAGCTGCTGATGACGGCTAAGCACTCTCAGTTTGGTAGAGGTACGAACCCCCTCCTCCTGCTGGAAGTCACACTGAACCCCATGCTCAGTCAATGCTCTCTGCAGACTATCCCCCTCGGTGTCTCTTCCCACCACACCCAACAGGGTAACTGCACCGCCCAATGAGGCAATATTGAGGGCAACATTGCCAGCACCACCTGGGCGCTCCTCAATCTCGCTAATCTGCACTACAGGAACGGGCGCCTCTGGAGAAACACGCTCTGCTCCACCAGACCAGTAGCGATCCAGCATCAGGTCTCCAACAACCAGTGTCCGTCCTTCTGAAAACCGGGGAAATGGGTGGTTCACCACTGCTCCTCAATTTTTTCACACCAGAAATGGGCAATCAGAATATGCGCCTCTTGAACCCTGGCAGTAATGGTAGAGGGGACAGAAATTGTCTGATCAGAAATCTCGCCGACGCCACCACCAATCTCACCGGTTAGCCCTATAGTAGCTACCCCCTGCTCTTTTGCAGCACGCAACGCCTTGATCACATTCACGCTCTCCCCGGAGGTTGAGATCCCCACCACAACATCTCCCGGCCTGGCTAGTGCCTCAATTTGTCTGCTAAAGATCTGGTTAAAATCAAAATCGTTGCCAGTTGCGGTAAGAATTGAGCTATCTGTAGTCAACGCAATCGCTGGCAGTGCCCTTCTTGCTTTTTGATAACGGACAACTAGCTCTGCTGCAATATGTTGTGCGTCGGCTGCACTCCCCCCATTCCCCATCAGCAACAGCTTCCCACCATGCTGTAGAGAGTCTCCAATTTTCTGGGCAGCCTCAGTGACCTCACTCTCCATATTTCGAAGAGCTGTAACAATCTCAATGTGTTCATCCAGTACTGACTTGAACATATCTACCCTTTAACTATCTCTGTGGTATTCACGATACCACTCTGCAAAATTCTTCACACCCTCTTTTACCGACATACTCGGCTTGTAACCGAACTCCTCAACCAGGTCTGTAACATCGGCATAGGTGTCGGGCACATCTCCTGGCTGCAGTGGCAGCAACTCCTTATCAGCCTCAACCCCCAGGGACTCCTCCAGCGCCTCAATATAGTCCATCAGCTCTACCGGGTTATTGTTGCCGATATTGTAGATGCGCCATGGTGCACTGCTGGTGGCAGAATCGGGATTATCTCCACTCCACTCCGGGTTGGGAGGTGCTGATCTATCCAGTACCCGAATCACCCCCTCAACAATATCATCGATATAGGTGAAGTCCCGTCTGTGTTTTCCGTAGTTGTAGACCTGGATCTTCTCTCCTGCGAGGATTGCTCGAGTGAATTTTTGCAGCGCCATATCGGGGCGATCCCAGGGGCCATAGACGGTGAAAAATCTCAGTCCTGTGGTTGGCAGATTGTAGAGATGGCTATAGGTGTGAGCCATCAGCTCACCCGCCTTTTTGGTCGCTGCGTATAGGCTGACTGGATGGTTGACGTTGTCGTGGACACTAAATGGCATTTTGGTATTGGAGCCATAGACTGAGCTGGAGGATGCGTAGACCAGATGTTTTACCTTATTATGTCGACACCCCTCCAGAACATGGCCGAAGCCAACAAGATTGGTGTCGATATAGGCGAGCGGATTCTCCAGTGAGTAGCGGACCCCAGCCTGGGCCGCCAGATTTACTACCCCCTCAAACTGTTGCTCTTTGAATAGTTTTGCCATCCCCTCACGATCTTCCAGATTCATCCGGATGTGGGTGTAGTTTGGGTGGTCTTTGTGTCGTGCCAACCGTGCCTCTTTCAGAGCAGGGTCGTAGTAGTCGTTGTGGCTATCGATTCCGACCACCTCATCGCCCCGCTCCAGCAGACGAATGGAGAGGGCAGAGCCGATAAAGCCGGCACTTCCGGTTACTAATATCTTCATACGTTGAGCATCTTCATGAATCACTTCCAAACAGATCTCGGGTCACAATCTTATCCTTAACATCATCTATCTCAGCAGATAGACGGTTGGCGATTATCACATCAGAGATCTCTTTAAACTCCTCAAGGTCATTGACCACCCTGGAGTGGAAAAACTCACCCTCCTCCATTACTGGCTCATAGATCACCACCTCGACACCCTTGGCCTTGATCCGCTTCATGATCCCCTGGATGGAGGAGGCACGGAAGTTGTCCGAGCCGCTCTTCATGATCAGTCGGTAGACACCCACAACACTCGGGTTCTGTTTAAGAATGGAGTCTGCAATAAAGTCCTTGCGGGTGGAGTTTGCCTCGACAATGGCTTGAATAAGGTTGTTTGGTACATCCTGGTAGTTTGCCCTAAGCTGTTTGGTATCCTTGGGCAGACAGTAGCCGCCATAGCCAAATGATGGGTTGTTGTAGTGGGTTCCAATCCGTGGATCCAGTCCTACACCCTCAATTATGTGTTTTGCATCAAGACCATGCACCTCTGCATAGGTGTCGAGCTCATTGAAGTAGGCGACACGCATGGCAAGATATGTGTTGGAGAAGAGTTTGACCGCCTCTGCCTCTGTAGAGTTGGTGAATAGAACTTGAATATCCTCTTTCTCTGCCCCCTCGACCAACAGGTTGGCAAATGTTTTGGCTCTCTCACTCTGCTCGCCCACAATGATGCGAGATGGATGGAGGTTATCGTAGAGTGCCCTGCCCTCTCGCAGGAACTCTGGGGAGAAGATGAGGTTTTTGCACCCCATTGTTTTGCGGGTGCGCTCCGTATATCCAACCGGCACTGTGGATTTGATTACCATTGTGGCATCCGGATTTATATCTCTTACATTGCTAATGACCGATTCGATGGATTTGGTGTTGAAGTAGTTGGTATCCGGGTCATAATCGGTTGGGGTAGCGATGATGACGAAGTCTGCACCCCTGTAGGCCTCCTCTTTGTTCAAGGTGGCCTTGAAATTGATATCTCGGTTCTGCAGAAAATCCTCGATCTCCTCATCGACAATAGGGGACTCTCCACGATTGAGCATCTCGATCTTCTCGGGGATGATGTCGAGCGCCACTACCTCGTTGTTCTGGGCGAGGAGCATTGCGTTGGAGAGGCCGACGTAGCCTGTGCCTGCTATGGCTATTTTCATAAATTGTTATCTTTTTAAATCTATCTATTAAATACGATCAAGCCAATCATCATAGCCATCCAACCGCCCATGGACCAGATCAAAGTACATGGTCTGTAACTTCTCGGTAATCGGACCACGGCTACCGGCACCAATAGCACGGTTATCCAGCTCCCGAATAGGGGTCACCTCCGCAGCCGTGCCGGTAAAGAAGGCCTCATCCGCAGTGTAAACCTCATCACGGGTAATGCGCTTCTCTCTGACTTCAACCCCGATCTTTCCAGCTAGCGTCATCAACACCTGGCGGGTGATTCCATCCAGTGCAGAGGTCAGCTCCGGGGTATAGATCACCCCATTACGGACAATAAAGATATTCTCTCCACTCCCCTCTGCCACAAAACCATCCACATCCAGTAGCAACGCCTCATCATACCCATCCTTCTGTGCCTCACTCAGAGCCAGCATTGAGTTTATATAGTGGCCGTTGGCCTTAGCCTTGCACATGGTGATATTTACATGGTGACGGGTAAATGAAGACGTCTTGATACGAATCCCCTTCTCCATATTCTCCTCACCCAGATATGCACCCCACTCCCATGCTGCAATCATGGTATGAACTTTCAGATTATCGGCACGAAGCCCCATCCCCTCGGAGCCGTAGAAACACATGGGCCGAATGTAACCGCTCTCCAAGCCATTCTCTCGAACCGCCGCCTTGGTCGCATCATTGATCTGCTCCGGGGTCCAGGGAATCTCCATATCCATGATATGGGCAGAACGGAAAAGACGATCTGTATGCTCCTTAAGTCGGAAAATTGCTGGTCCATCAGCAGTTTTGTAGGCCCGAATTCCCTCAAACACACCCATTCCGTAGTGGAGGGTATGGGTCAGCACATGGACTTTGGCATCACGCCAATCCACCATCTCTCCATCCATCCAGATTACGCCGTCACGATCATCCATCGACATCTTGCTATCTCCAAAAACCGGGATTGCCCCATAACCACCTCATGAAGCAATGATAATTGACACATTATACGAGGTTATTGACTATCTGCACGCCCCAATTACCCAAAAATTACCGAGATATCAGTTGCCCCCCACCCCATTTTTTGGCACAATTCGCGCTCTTTTTTGTAAGCACTCATATTTTTTGGTGCCAGTTTAAAGTTTGTTGGAGAGTAATAATGTCCAGAGTATGTCAGGTGACCGGTAAACGCCCTGTTGCGGGTAACAATGTGTCCCACGCACATAACAAGACGCGTCGTCGTTTTCTTCCTAATCTTCATACCCACCGTTTCTGGGTAGAGAGTGAGAATCGTTGGGTAAAACTGCGCCTCTCCAGCAAGGGAATGCGTATTATCGACAAGAATGGAATCGATTCCGTACTGTCTGATATCCGCGCCCGTGGCGAAAAGGTTTAAAGGAGCATAATCATGCGTGACAAGATCAAACTCGTATCAAGTGCCGGAACAGGCTTCTACTACACCACAACCAAGAACAAGCGCACCATGCCCGAGAAGATGGAGATCAAAAAATATGATCCCCGTGTACGCAAGCATGTGATCTTCAAAGAGGCTAAAATCAAGTAAAGGCCTCTCTTGCCAGATTCTCAAAAAAGCCTGCTAACTGCAGGTTTTTTTGTGCACATAATAAAAATATGAGCAGTTCAAATACTGTATGGCACCACGCAACCGTCAGATCATTGATGCTATTTATATACTAGACAGCAGCAACACTCCGGAAACATCTACCTCACACCGCCACCCTGTAGCAATCAGTGAGGTTGATACCTTTTCGGTGATAATTGCAGGACCCTCTACTACCTCCCCCACACTCAATAGCTCTCTTTGAAAAACCGGAACCTCACCAACTTCAGACGATACAGGCTGCACAGGTGAGTGTGATTCCTGCCCACTGTTGTGCAGTGAAAACTGTGGCGAACTCTGCTCTCTGACCTTCACTCTTATATTGACCAGCTCAATCGGAAAATCGAAGTTATGGCCATAACGCTCGTAATGTGCCTGATGGAACATCTCCTCCAGAAGAGAGTAACCACGCCACGCCACATTCAGGGTAAATGACTGTCCCTTGTAACGCAGATCCACACTGCGGATCAGCTCAATATTTTCCTTCTCAACACCCTCTGCAGAGAGTGCCTGTCGCCCTCTCTTCTCCAACTGGCTGAAACTCTGCTCTAGCGATATCTCGTCAAGATCAGTGGCTAGCATAATAATGGATTGCGACAACACCCGACCACGTGGAGCAACCAACATTCCCAATGCCGAAAGAACCCCGCCATATAGAGGGATCGCTGCACGACTCATCCCCAGAGACTCCGCCAAGGCACAGACATGAAGTCCTCCCGCCCCACCAAAAGAGACCAGAGTAAATTCTCTGGGATCGACACCACGCTGTACGGAAATAACACGCAATGCATGAGACATGTGTTCATTGGCTATCTGCACTATCCCCTCTGCCGCCTCCTTTACAGAGCAGTTCAATGATTCTGCAATTCTGCCAACCGCCCTCTCTGCTGCCTTCATATCCAGCGACATCCCGCCGCCCAGAAAAGCATCAGGCAGCAATCTTCCAAGCAAAAGATTGGCATCGGTAACTGTGGCATCTTCTCCGCCATTGCCATAACAGGACGGTCCTGGTGATGCCCCCGCAGACTCCGGACCAACCTGCAACATTCCCCCCTCATCAACCCTGGCAATCGAGCCTCCGCCGGCACCAATTGTGTGCATATCCACCATTGGTACAGCTACTGGATAACGACCTATTTTACCCTCTGACGTCAGCCTGATATCACCATCAACCAGTGCCACATCAGTTGAAGTTCCGCCCATATCAAAAGTGAGAAGTTGTGATTTCCTAATCTGTTTGCCTATATAGTGGGCAGCAGCAAGACCGCCGGCAGGGCCTGACAACAACATATGGACAGCCTGTGCACCAGCACTGTCTGCAGAGATTGTATTGCCTGAAGACTGCATCACTGAAACCTGGGCATCCTCAACCCCTTGCTCAAGACGTCCCAGATAACCCTCTACTAGCGGCCCAACATAACTATTGAGCCAAGTGGCAATCCCCCTCTCGTACTCCTTGTACTCGGGTAACAGGGATGATGAGCGCGACACAAAAATATCCTTGGGCACAACCGATTCAATCTGAATTTCCGGATCAGGATTCAGGAAAGAGAAGAGAAGATTTATTGCCACAGAGTCAGGGTTACGTTGCTCTATTTCATCTCGTAGCCTGTTGAGCTCTTTCTGGGTTAGCCTCTCTATAATCTCGCCAGACGCATCAATTCTGCCGCCTGTCTCCAGGCAATCCTCACGTGACACCGGCGGAGCAACCGGTTTTGGCTGTAGATTGTAGAGCTCCTCACGCGCCTGCCGACCAATGGTCAACATGTCAGCAAACCCTCTGTTGGTTATAAACAGAGTATGGACACCCTTACCCTCTAGTACCGCATTGGTTGCTACTGTGGAGCCATGGATAATAGTCAACCCGTGAACATCGATACCCATCTCATCAATGCCTTGCAGAATTGCCTGTTCTGGGGACGATGGGGTCGACAGCACCTTGTGGATGTGAAGTTTCTCGCCATCCCACAACACAAAATCGGTAAAGGTTCCGCCAGTATCTACGCCTAAAATCATCGCCAAATTATACCTAAATCCTGCAAGTGATCACGGCTACAGGATTGAGGTTACACATCGGTTACACTTGTCACCATGCCTGAACTACCGGAAGTAGAGACCACAAGAAGAGGAATTGAACCAGCCTGCCTGGGACAATCCATAACCAAAGTGATCGTCAGACAACGATCACTGCGCTGGCCGATCCCGAAAGGTATCGAGCAGAAACTAAAGGGGGCGATTTTTCGTAAGGTAAGCCGCCGGGCAAAATATCTGCTTCTGGAGATTGCACGAAACACCGCACACAATAACCACGCCACTATTATTCTCCATCTTGGTATGACCGGCACATTTCGTGTTCTGGAGCAGGGGACTCCTGCAGAGAAACATGACCATATCGATATCCTGCTCGACAACGACACCCTGCTCCGTTTCCGCGATCCGCGCCGCTTTGGTGCATTTATTTTAACGACCGAGCCACCCAAACAGCACCCTCTGCTGAAAAATCTTGGGATTGAACCAGTTCTTTATGGCCATACTGCAGAAGATGTTGCAGAGCACCTGTACGCTCAATCAAGAAAACGAAAAACATCTATCAAATCTTTTCTAATGAATCAGAAGATTATCACTGGCGTCGGCAACATCTACGCCTGCGAGTCACTATTTCTCAGCAGCATCCACCCTAAAAGAGCGTGCAACAAAATCTCGAAGCAACGCTATCTGGAGCTTGCCAGAGCCATAATCTCAACCCTTACAACATCAATAAAACAGGGAGGAACAACGCTACAGGATTTTCGCAATAGTGAGGGCAAACCCGGTTACTTCCAGCAGCAGCTTCTTGTCTATGGCAGAGAGAATGAACCATGCACAGAATGCGGGTCTACTATCAGAAAGATAACCCAAAACCAGCGTTCCACCTGGTACTGCCCACGCTGCCAACACTGATTTGTTAAAATCGCCCAATGGATATACATAACCCAACAGCGTGTGAAGAGAAAGAGCCTTTTGCCCTTCAGGTGATTGGTGAAAGCATGGCACCAGAATTCAATGATGGCGCCGTCATCATAATTGACCCCGGCTGCCCTGTAGTAAATGGTGCATATGTTCTGGCGGCCTACAAGGATGAGTACCATTTCCGTCAACTGGTTCGCCGCGATGGCGCCACATATCTGGTTCCACTAAACGGACTATTTCACTCACTTAAGCTCAGCGGCCCTTTTGAGGTTCGTGGAGTTATAACCCAGCAAAATCACAAACGTACCATTGTTCACTACGAGTATCCGGAGGATGGGGTAATTAATCGCAGAGAGAGTGGACGCCGCAAGAGGGGCGGGAATTAAAAAAGGCTCCACCAAGGAGCCTTTTACAGAGTTTGAAATGAGTTGTCTAGGCGGTTAACTTCTCATACTTTGCTCTCAACTCATCCTCACCCTCCTCATGGTCAGGATCAGGCAGACAACAGTCTACCGGGCATACCTCCACGCACTGTGGCTCATCATAGTGACCGACACACTCGGTACATAGATCCGTAGTAATCTCATAAATCTCGTCACCCTGAAAGATTGCCTCATTAGGACACTCAGGCTCACACACATCGCAGTTAATACATTCATCCGTAATATAAAGCGCCATCTCTTTTCCCTATCATTTTTGCGTGAATTCTTGAATCCTTTTATTATACACCGTCACTTAATTTCTGTTCCAGCGCCAGCTGCACATTTTTCTCCACAAATGGGGAGACATCCCCCCCCAGGGAGGCAATCTCACGTACCAGGCTGGATGATATATAGGAGAATTGCTCGGCGGGAGTCAGGAACATGGTCTCAATATCAGATGCAAGGTGACGATTCATCCCCGCCAACTGGAACTCATACTCAAAATCAGATACTGCACGCAGTCCTCGCAAGATAACGCCGGCGCCAATCGAACGGGCAAACTCAACCAGTAGACCATCAAAAGATACCACCTCAACCCCATCCAGCCCGTTCAATGTATCTCTCGCCATGTCAATACGCTCCTCAACAGAGAAGAGTGGCTGCTTGGAACTATCAGTTACCACTGCAATAACAACATGGTCAAAAATTCTGGTCGCACGCTCAACCAGATCGATATGTCCTTTGGTGATTGGGTCAAATGTTCCGGGATAGACTGCCTTCATGATTCCTCTCTACCTTTACTCTCAAGAAGCATATATCGTACCTGACCAGCCTTACCCTTGCGAGCCACAACCCAGTCGGATGGTATTTCCAACTCATCTACCCCCTGTTCTGTCTCAATATAGAGCTGCAATTTGGGAGAGAGCTCTGACCTCTCAAGCAATATAAATACCTTCTCCAGCATGTCTCTGTTAAATGGTGGGTCCAGGAAGATAAGGCTGTATGGGGAGAGCTCCCTCTTCTCCAGAAAGATAAAGGCATCCTCTCTAAACACCTCTCCCCTGTCACTTTTCAATAGCTCAAGGTGCTCACCAATTGCCTGGGCACTCTTCTGTTCAAACTCCACAAAGTCGACATGAGATGCCCCCCGTGAAAGTGCCTCCAGACCAAGCGCGCCACTACCTGCAAACAGGTCAAGACAGAGTGCTCCCGAGATAGTTGGCTGAAGCCAGTTGAAGAGGGTCTCACGCACCCGATCAGGTGTAGGCCGAATCCCTGGATTATCAGGAAAGGAGAGGGTTCGCCCTCGCCACTCTCCGGCAACAATCCTGAGACGTCTGCCGCCTCGCGATTTCCCCTTTTTTACCATACTGCACTGTTACCTAATCAGGCTTGCCACCCACAATAACCGTTACCATCTCTGATGGGTGTAGCCGATGTCTGAATGCATTCTTGATGCTCTCACTGGTTACTGCCTCAACATTCTGGTTAAAGGTATCCAGGTAGTCATCAGGCAGTCCGTAGAAACCAATCATCCCCAGATAATCGATAATCTTCTTGTTGCTATCAATCCGCAGAGGAAAGCCACCGGTAATATTCTTTTTTGAACGTATCAGCTCCTCAATGCCCGGCCCCTGCTCAATAAAATCTACTATGGTTTTACGTAGCACCTCCAGCGCCTCATCCCTGCTCTCATTCTTGGTCTGCAGACCAGCCTTGTATGGCCCCTCTCCAGCCATCGGCGCAAAGTAGCTGTAGGCACTGTAGGCCAAGCCACGCTCCTCTCGCACCTCTTCGGAGATTTTTGAGACCAGACCACTTCCACCCAATATATGGTTACCCACATAAAGGTCAAAATAGTCTGGATCACCTCGGCGCAACACTGGGTGCCCCATCAGCAGATGGCTCTGTACTGATGGGTAATCAACCCTGATCGTATCACCCGGCTTTGCAGTTACCGCATCTGGTAATTTTGGGGCCCTCTCTCCCATCGGTATGCTTCCAACCACTCTCTCGGCAATCTTCTTGGCCTGCTCTCTGCCAACATCCCCAACAATTGCAATAACTGCATTGCTTCCAACATAGTACTGCGCATGGAATCTGCGCAGATCACTGCGCTTCAGTGCCTTGACACTCTTCTCAGTTCCACTTGATGGCTCTGCATAGGGGTGGGTTCCATACATTGCTCTAAAGAGCGCCTTCTCTGCAATGGTTCCAGGTGACTGTTTCTGGGCCTGAATCCCGATCAACTGGCGGCTACGCTCTCGCTCAAAGGCACTCTTTGGAAAAGATGGATGGTGAATAACATCCGCCATCACCTCCAGTGCGGGGTCCAATATATGGTCATCACTCAGACTACGCAGTGACACCACCGCCATATCACGCAGCGAGTCAAAACCAAGGTTTACACCCAACCTGTCCATGGTCTCTGCGATTGCCTCCTCCCCAAGCAGCCCTGTACCAGTAGAGAGGAGACCATTGGTCATTGCTGCTATCCCCCCCTTTTTGCCATCTCGTGCACTTCCTGCGTCAAAGATCACCCTGATATCAACCATTGGAATCTCGGGGGTATGTACATAGAGAACCTGTGCCCCACTGGCTGTACTCCAACGCTCAATCTGCGGTATTGCCGCTACGGCCATAGAGAGTAGTAGGCCGATTACCAAAACAGATAGCCTGCTAATCATGCTGTTTCTCCTTGCTTGTTTCACTATCTATTGGAAGAGGGTCCAGAGTTGCTGTTGTCATCTGATCAAAATCCAGGTATTTCTCTGCCACAGCCATCACCTGTTCCGCTGTCACCTTGCGAATATTCTCTGCATAGCGATCTGCCTCCCGCCAATCGAGACCAATTGTCTCCATGGTTCCAATCTGCATCGCCTGGTAGAACACCGAGTCACGTTCAAAAACCTTGGCGGCCACTACCTGTGCCTTAACTGTATCGAGCTCTGCTTTTGTGACCGGCTCTCTTTTAATCTCCCTTAACTCTGTCAGTAGAGCTTTTTTGACCTCTGCAACGGTATGTCCTTTCCCAGGAACACCCTCCACAATAAAGAGCGTCTGTAGTCGATCATAGGGGTCATAACCAACCCCGGCACTGGTTGCAATCTCTGTTCCACGAACCAGTCTCTTATTAAAACGTGCGCTATCCCCCCCATCCAGCACATATGCCATCACCTCCAGTGCGTATGGCTCCCATGCGCTCTCGGCAGTCACCACAGTAGGTGCTGGAAACCCCATCACCAGATACGGAATCTCGGCAGGAACCCTGACTGTCACCTCTCGAGCACCCAGCTGTCTGGTCTCCATTCGAGGTTTTGGCGGCTTAATGACGGATGGCTCAAGATGTCCGTAATACTTTCTAGCCATCTCAATAACCTCATCTGCAACCACATCTCCGGCAACTACCAGGGTGGCATTATTTGGGGCGTACCACATTGCATACCACTCTCGCAGATCCTCGATGTTGTAGTTCTCGATATCATTCATCCACCCTATTACTGGATGGTGATAGGGGCTAGTCTGAAATGCCGTAGCCATAAACTGTTCATAGGTGAGTGATGTGGGCTTGTCATCAGTACGCATTCTGCGCTCCTCCTGCACCACCTCACGCTCCTTGAGAAACTCCTCCTCCGGCAGGGTCAGGTTACGCATTCTGTCCGATTCAAGTTCCATGCTGATAGGGAGTCGGCTCTTCTCCAGGCGCTGAAAGTAGGCCGTATAGTCACGCCCGGTAAAGGCATTCTCACGCCCTCCATTCTCCGAGATGATCTTTGAAAATTCATTGGGACCATGCTTCTCTGTCCCCTTGAACATCATATGCTCCAATATATGGGAGATACCGGTAATCCCGTCCACCTCATAACTGGAACCAACCTTGTACCAGATCTGTGAAACCACAACTGGTGCCCGATGATCCTCCTTGACGATCACCTTCATCCCATTTTCCAGCATAGCCTCTGTAACATTGGCTGCAGTTCCCACTGATGGGACTACAAATATAGCCAACAGAGTAAACAGTACACTGCCAGCAGCCATTTTCCTCAGGCAGATCAGATTCATTTAACTTATTCCTTGTAACATCAATGGTGCAGAGATTGTACCCGAGAAGACATGGCACAGAGAGAGAAGTTCAACCTCATTGCCCATAATCAAACATCAACTACATTATTGACTAATAGTGGTCTTGCCATAACTCCAACATTTCTATACTGTGGTGATCGAAGCTTTAACCAAGGAACCCCCGAAAAAGCTTAATGGGATGGAGGAGTGATTGACTATGAAACCAGGTCGTTCAGCAACGCTGGCGGGGAGTGCTCTGGTTCTTGCTATTGCGGCCGGGGGTGGCGCGCAACAGCAACAAACTTTATACAAACCCATCAAGGAGCGTATTTATGGAGCTGATGCAGCGGCCGCTGTGGCAGATCCAACCAGACCAAAGAACGAATACAACATCAGTCTGAACTATGAGCTGGGCATGCACTGTACCGGCTTTGATTTTACCTACTGCTGTGTACTTCCACCTTACAACTCTGTCCAGGCACAGGTCATCAAGACTGCTGTGGGCGCCAAGAAATGGCCAGAGGTGCTGGAATCTGATGAGGAGGAGCACGGTATCCTCGTTGATGGCAAGAAGAGGATGAAGATCAAGTTTGGCCATACTGACAACACCTATTCAGAGGGTGACAAACTCGCCTACTGGGATGTCAAATATGATGTTAATGGTGATGGTCAGTACACAGAAAATGAGAATGTGGCCAATGCCTATTTCACCCACCTCTATGTATACAAGGATCTAAAGGGGTCAAATCCCGATGGAACCAGTGCGGATAGCAAGAAGGCACGGGTTGGAATCGAGATACCCATTCCAAAGGATAATGGCCCTGCCGGTGCTGCAGTACCAAGCCCTATGAGTGGCGGACATCTCCACTACTCTGGGGTGAAGGGCACTACTGTATTCACCAAATCACCTGTACTGGACAATGTGCCAATCGTACTGACCAACCCTGGAATCTGGGATGCACTAGGTCTGGCATTGACCCCTTGGCAGGACAGCATCATGAAACGTGACCCACTAAACATGCTGGAGAGCGAGATTCGCCCGTTCCAGGAGTCCTGGGCTGCACTGGTGGATGCAGAGTCTGGTGAGGCTATTATCGATAGCGTCAACGGCAAGCCTGTTCACTTTATTGGAACAAGCCCTATTGATATACCTAACTGTGCAAACTGCCACTCCAACAAAAATGCCAATGGAGACAAGTACAACCTCTGGAAAGTTGAGAAGGCATTCTGGAAGGCGCTGGGCGCAAGTGAGTGGATTGCAAACCTGAAGGGAACCTCTCTCTCCATTCTTGAGATGCATGATGACAAGCATGGTACGGACTTCCTCAAGAATTACGATCCAGGCTCACGCTCCAAGGACAACCGTATGGGCGGGGACCCCATCCTCTGCCAGAAGTGTCATGCAGATAACGTGATCGGTGTCCTGCAATCCAAAAAGGTTAGTGACATTATTCCTGGCGGAGAAGATCGGATAATCATGCCACTGACCGAGGCAATTCACCTGGTTCACCAGGAGAAGCGTCCACTTCCAGATAGTCAGGGCCGTACCGGATCATGTCAGGGCTGTCACCCATCACATCGTCAGGATGGCAATATGGATCGCTATCCGATAACCGAGAATGGCGAAAACCTATTTGCCAATGCGGATAATCGTGATGGCGAAGGCTGTTTTGCAGGTCGTGATGTCCACTCCAACCCTTACAAGGACAAGGATGGGGCTGGCACACCAGAGCATCTAAATGCAATTGGTAGCTGGATTCAGGCCAACGTCTCCAATATCGGCAACGGTGAGGGTGGCAAGGGCCTCTGGTGCACCAACTGTCACTCACCTCTAGCCAGAGCGCTTTATCAGGCTGACAACCTCACGCACGCATTCCGTCAGGAAGGTGCCACTCTGCGTGACAAGTCTCTGGAAGAGATCGCAGCTGGCATCGGTGTCGATATGGCAACCCTGGAGTCAATGATGGATCCCAAGGTGGTACTTGACGCTGATGGCAACGATACCCCAGGAAAATCCCAGATCCTTGCACTGTGGGATCCGGAGATTGCACATCCTGATATTGCAGTTATCGCAATCAAGGATGGAGGCCCCATGGGATCCAGGGATGAAGATGGGGACTTCAGTGTTATTCCGCTCTCTGCCAATCCTGCTGTAGATGTTGCCTCGCTGACCCTGCCTGAGGGTGCTGATGGTGCAATGGCAGTACCTTACAATGCTGCAACGCACGGTAAATCCTACTGGCTATCCGCCGGCGAGCCGCACTGTGCGGACTGTCATGCTGCCCCTTATGTTGAGGGTCAGGGTGGTGTTGCATTCCCTATCAACCAGCCAGGCAAATACAGCCTGATGCGTTATACCAAGGGGCATGCTGGTCTCGCCTGTCAGGTCTGTCATGAGTCAACTCATGGCCTCTACCCTGTAACTGCTGATGTGGATATCACCACATACAAACAGGCGGCACAATTCAACCCGGATGGTTCTCACGGACCCATGGTCTGTGCAGCTTGCCACTACACCAATGAAACCGGTGTGCCTCTGATTGCAAACAAAGAGGTGTGGGAAGGCAAGCCCATCATGGATGACTTCGATGCGGCAGTATCCTGGATGCATGCAACTGCACCGGACCTTGGCGGCGCAATCCCTGACGAATGATCAATTCGCCGAATTGAGATTTCAAAAGTAACTGAAGGGGGGGGGTAACGCCCCCCTTTTTTGATCCTGATGCTACATCGACCAAAGGAATGAATATTATGTTGAAATGGATCCAGTTGGCCCTGCTTGCTGGTCTCTCTCTGGGAGTATCCAATATCGCTCTCTCCAAGGGAGAGGCAACCCCACTGATCTCTGTTGAGGGATACACCATTACCGACTACGATATTGAGCGTGTCATTGTGAGTTCTCCACTGGCAGATCAATATCCAACACTTAATGAGAAAGATCAGGCGGCAATGCGTGGCGCCATTCTCATGCGTCTGGTAAATATGCAGCTACTCTATCTTGAGGCCATTAACCAGGAAATGGACCGGGATCCAGCGTTTATTGCAGACCGTGAGGCCTTCATAAAAGGAATTACCTATAAGCTATATATGGATAGATTGCGTGCATCGATCAAGATTCCCGATAAAGTAATGAGCGCTCTGCTCTCCAGGCTCAAGGGAAATTCTGGCGCCCTGGACGCATCCATTGCCCAGTACAAATCACAACAGTACAAACTGGTTCGTTCTCTTGCACTGAAAAAGATCCGTGAACAGCTCCACCTTTCTGTTCACGAAGAGCGCATAACCCCTGCAATCACTCCCAAGACAATTCTGGCGGAAGCCGACAACTACATAGTCAGCTTCTCTGACCTTGGGGTTGAGCTTGAAGGCAAGGATGATTTTCATGCGGCAACCATTGAGGAGCGTCTCTACCAAAAATTGGAGATTGATCTGGTCAATATGGTCTCCGGGGATATATCTGACGGACTAAAGAACACCATTGATGCCTTTTCCCGAGAGCGTCTGCCTGCCATGCTGTTAATGAAAAAAGAGAATGAGTGGGCACCAGATCGTGTCGCAGCACGTGCCTACTTTGAACAACACCGTGAACTTGGGTTTATCCCTGAGCAACGCATGATCTCACAGATTGTCCTTGATAGCCGTGAAAAGGCTGAGGCGACAAGAAAGCGGATACTTGCTGGAGAGAGCTTCTTCCGCATGGCAAAACTTCACAGCATTGACCCCTACGGACGAAAAAATGCCGGACAGATGGGGTGGCTGACAAAGGGCAAGGCGATGCCTGCCATCGAACAGGTGCTGGAGAACATGAAGGAAGAGGAGATTAGTGAGATTGCCGAGACCGAGAAAGGATTCCACCTGATCCTGCTACAGGAGATCAAACCATCCATTCAACATGAGTATGAGGAGGTCTACGACAGAGTGCGCCAGGCCATCACTGATGAGTATCTCCCTCCATTTGTACGTTCTCTGCAGCACAAATACAAGATCGAGTTCGCAGATCCTGTTGCCGAGATTCCAGTAGAGCGCCCCTGATTCTCATTAGTCGCCCGTAGATGCGTCAAACAGATCCTGTAATGTTATCCTTCCACAAATATCTTTATCCCAAATCCACAGATAGAAACATGAATACTGCACATCATCCTCTGTTTCTACTTGGGGCTTTGGGTTTATGAAAGTGAGGATTTTGGATCAATGTTTGGATTTGGAAAAAAAAGTGAAGCGGATGAGAAAACAGGTGTCATCAGTCGCCTGCAAGAGCGTCTCGCTCGTACCCGCTCAAACCTGAGTGACGGGCTTGGAACCCTTCTTTTTGGAAAAAAACGTGTCGACGATGATCTGCTGGAGGAGCTGGAGACCAGACTACTTACTGCAGATATCGGAATTGAGGCAACCCAGGAGATTCTTTCACAATTAACGGAGCGACTCTCCAGAAAAGAGAGCGATGATCCTGATGCAATGCTTGATGCCTTGAAAACAAGCATGCGAGAACTGCTGGCTCCACATGAGTCCCCTCTTCAACCAGAAACTGCCTCCCCTTACGTAATTCTGATGGTAGGAATCAATGGCGCAGGAAAGACCACTACCATTGGAAAGCTTGCCAAACAGATCCAGAACAACGGAAAATCTGTAATGCTTGCTGCCGGTGATACCTTTCGCGCTGCTGCAGTGGAGCAGTTGCAGAGCTGGGGGGAGCGTAATGATATTCCAGTCATCGCACAGCATACTGGGGCAGACAGCGCCTCTGTGCTCTACGATGCAGTTGAATCAGCACGTGCTAAAGGGGTTGATGTTCTTATTGCAGACACAGCAGGCCGTCTTCACACCCAATCCAATCTGATGGAGGAGCTAAAAAAAGTTAAGCGGGTAATGCAAAAGCTGGATGTCTCAATTCCACACGAAGTCATGTTGATTCTGGATGCCGGTACTGGCCAGAATGCAGTGCATCAGGCAGAGCAATTTCATGATGCCGTAGGGATCACCGGCATCACTCTCACCAAAATGGACGGTACCGCAAAAGGAGGGGTGATATTTGCCATTGCAAAACAGCTTGCGCTTCCGATCAGATTTATTGGTGTTGGAGAGGGAATTGATGATCTACGACCTTTTAACGCTACAGAGTTTGTAGAGGCCATACTTGCAGAGTAACTCATAGGTATCTCATTGTTTTATATCTGTTTTTCTGTCTCTATTACATAAAATTTCACTCTCCTTCCAAGGGAACCAAAACAGGAATTAGCACTCTAACCTTGCGAGTGCTAATTTTAGCCGTTATAATTAAAAATATAGAAAACAGAGAGAAAAATTAATGAGTTACGCCCTTCAAACAACACATGCTCAATTTCCTGCCGTAACGGTAGACAGCGTTGATGCCTACCTTCAGAGCCTGAGAAAGTTTCCTGTTCTCAGCCAGGAGGAAGAGCAGGAGCTGGCCATCCGCTTTCATGAGCAGGGTGATCTGGAAGCGGCACGCCACCTGGTCATCTCGAACCTCCGTTTTGTTGCCCATATTGCCAGAGGATATCTGGGGTATGGTCTTCCTCTGGCAGATCTGATTCAGGAGGGAAACCTCGGACTGATGAAAGCTGTGCGCCGCTTTGACCCGGAGAGAAAGGTCAGACTGGTATCCTTTGCCGTCCACTGGATCCGCTCGGAAATTCATGAATACGTACTCCGTAACTGGAGCATCGTAAAAGTTGCCACAACCAAGGCCCAGCGTAAACTCTTCTTCAATCTGCGTAGTTCCAAAAAGCGCCTAGGATGGTTCTCTCGTGAAGAGGTAGATACAGTCGCCAAAGACCTGAATGTAAAACCGGAAACTGTGCTGGAGATGGAACACCGCCTGAGCCACCATGATGCCTCTTTTGACCTCCCCATGGGGTGTGATGATGAGGATGACCATTTTGCCCCTGCCGCATTCCTGCAGGCTCCAACCTCCACTCCAGAGGAGGAGTTGGCAGAGAGTGACTGGAGAGAACAGTCAACCAGCATGATGCGATCCGCTCTTACTACTCTGGACGAACGTAGCAGAAACATCATTGTCCAGCGTTGGCTGAATGAGGATAAGAGCACTCTGCAGGAACTGGCTGATGAATATGGTGTCTCTGCCGAACGTGTTCGTCAACTGGAACAAAATGCCCTCAAGAAAATGCGGGGCCGTATTACTCTCTAAGCTCCTTCAAGAGCGCTCAAAAAAACGGGTATACTTCCCTCTATGAAAAAAGAGCGAATCTGTATCCTGGGTGGCACCGGTTTTGTTGGTAGCCACCTCATCCACCGACTATCAAAAACTGATGCCTCGATTACAGTGGTTACACGTCATCGTGCACGCCACCGTAACCTCCTGATCCACCCAGATATCTCTCTGGTTGAGGCCGATATACATGATGAGGATGCATTGGAAAATCTATTCCAGCACTGTGATGTAGTAATAAACCTGGTGGGCATCCTTAACCCAAAAGGGTCGACAGGAAGCTTTGAGAAGGTACATGTCGAGCTTGCACAAAAAGTTGTAACTGCCTGTAACCGCACAGGGGTCCAGCGCCTTCTGCACATGTCCGCTCTCCAGGCCGGATCTGTCAATGCTATCAGTCAGTATCTGCGCTCCAAGGGAGAGGGAGAGAACCACGCTCATCTGCAGGCAGGAAACGCTCTTAATGTGACCAGCTTTAGGCCGTCTGTAATCTTTGGTGAAGGCGATCACCTCTTCAACAAATTTGCCACTATGTTGCGTCTACCACTTTTGACTGTTCCACTAGCCTGTCCAGAGGCACGCTTTGCGCCGATTTATGCGCAGGATGTTGCAGAAGTATTTATCCAGGCAATTCACAACCCTGGAACCTACGGCAAACGCTATGATCTCTGCGGCCCCAGAGAGTACACCCTGATGGATCTAATGGAATTTACCGAGCGCTGCATCGGGGTTCGTCGACTCATTGTTGGATTAAGCAATTCACTATCCAGACTGCAGGCCAAAGTCCTTGGCAGGTTGCCAGGTAAAATAATGACGCTAGACAACTATCGCTCGATGCGCTCTGCCAGTACCTGTGAACAGCCTCTGGATAATATCTTTGATATCGAGCTCACCCCTATGGAGAGTATCGTCCCTGGCTATCTGGGTAGAAAAAACCAGCAAGTCAACTATATGAACTACCGCATGGCGGCAAAACGGTAGTGACGACAAATAAAACCGTAAAGTAACAACAGATAACTATCAGCTATGGAATCAACAACCTTAAGTAAAGAGCAACGTATACTCAGAATGGTTCGCAAGACCCTTGGAGCCATTGCTCGTGAGACTGCACCACAGGAAGGGAAGGAACACCCGCTGACCAAACAGACATTTGATGATATGCGTGACTGTTTTGCCCTGGTTGCACAGCGTGAAAAAGAGCTACTGGATGAGGCTGGAATAAAGAGCAGTATGCGCCCCACCTTCAGTGACGAGCCCAACAGCACAAAAGTGGTCTCTATTGACTCTCTCACAAATCGAAAAAAGTAGATACCTGGTCGGTGGTGCAGTCCGTGACCAGCTGTTGGGAATCACTCCCAAAGAGAGGGACTGGGTAGTTGTTGGAAAAAGTGAGCAGGAGATGTCTGCGGCAGGATTTCAGCAGGTAGGCAAGGATTTTCCAGTCTTTCTCCATCCAGACACCCATGAAGAGCACGCCCTGGCACGTACCGAGCGAAAAACTGCCCCTGGCTACCGTGGCTTTACTGTTCATGCCGACCCATCTGTAACCCTGGAAGAGGATCTGCTGCGACGTGACCTCACCATCAATGCAATTGCACAGTCCGCCGATGGCTCACTAATAGACCCGTTTGGCGGAGAAGATGACCTGCAACAGGGAATCCTGCGGCACGTATCAGATGCCTTTGTTGAGGACCCGGTACGGATCCTCCGCATTGCCCGTTTTGCTGCCAGCTTTGGCAAATGGGATTTTCGTGTTGCCCATAAAACCCACTCCCTAATGAAGCAGATGGTTGAGAATGGTGAGGTTGACTCACTGGTTCCGGAACGGGTCTGGCAAGAGACGCTCAAAGCTCTACAGACCGAATATCCAGCACGCTACTTTGATGTACTCAGGAGCTGTGGTGCCCTAAAACAGATCTTTCCCGAGCTTGAACAGCTGTTTGGAGTTCCTCAACCACCGCACCATCACCCCGAGATAGACAGCGGCATTCATACCCTGATGGTTCTGCAACAGGCAGTCCGTCTCAGCAACAAACCCACCATCCGCTTTGCTGCACTGGTGCATGATCTTGGCAAGGGAACAACGCCCAAGGATGAGTGGCCAAAACATCATGGGCATGAACACCGAGGAGAAAAACTTGTTCAGGGATTTTGCAAACGACTCAAGGTGCCAAATGAGTTCCGCGAGCTAGCACTGGCTGTCACCAAATACCATGGCCACTACCACCGCGCTGAAGAGATGCGCGCCGACACCATTGTCAAAATGCTCGAAGGGCTGGATGCATTCCGCCGCCCGGAGCGATTTGAGGATTTCCTGATTACATGTGAGGCAGATCAGCGTGGCAGAACCGGTTTTGA